>PLDO01000481.1:0-1947 GCA_003136215.1 Bryobacterales bacterium | reverse complement strand
GACCTCTACTACCGGCTCAACGTCTTCCCCATGACGGCACCCCCGCTGCGCGAGCGGCGGGAGGATATTCCGCTCCTGGTGCGCTACTTCGTGCAGCAGTACGCCCGCCGCATGAACCGCCGCATCACCAGCATTCCCACCGAATCCATGAACGCGCTGGCGCGCTATCACTGGCCCGGCAACATCCGCGAGCTGCAGAACTTCATCGAGCGCGCCGTGATTCTCACCACCGGCAGCGCCCTGCAAGTTCCGGTGCGCGAACTCAAGCGCGGTCCGGCGGGCGCGAGCGTCGTCACCCTGGAAGCCGCCGAGCGGGAAGCCATCCAGCGCGCGCTGCACGACGCTGGAGGCAAAGTCGGCGGGGACTCCGGCGCCGCCGCCAAACTCGGCATGAAGCGCACCACGCTGCAAGCCAAGATGCGCAAGTTGGGCATCGACACCAAACCTTCGGGGTAGGCCCGCCTGGGCGAGCTTCGCTCGCCTGGCAAGCTGAAGCATGCCCCACCAATGCTCCGCAGCACGTGGAAATGGCCAAACTCCAATGCGGGGTAGGCCAGCCCTCCTTTCAGAAACCACTTGACATGTACTAGTCAACTAGTACACTATTATTTCAGATGAGCAATACGGCGCAAAACCGGAGCTTCGAATTCCGGTTGGATTCGCACAGCGGCGTCCCAGTTTACCGGCAGATCATCGACCAGGTACTGGGCGGAATCGCCGCCGGAACTTTGACCGCGGGACATCAACTTCCCACGGTGCGGCAGGTAGCGGTAGACCTTTCCATCAATCCCAATACGGTGGTGCGAGCGTACCGGGAACTGGAAATCCGAGGTGTGTTGGAGACCCAACAGGGCACCGGCACCTTCATCAGCCAACAGAAAGTGAAACACGACGAAGTGGAGCGGCAGCGGCAACTCGCTCAACTGGTCGGCGAATTCGTATCGCGGGCCGGCGCCGCCGGCTTCACGATCGAGGAATTGCAGGAGCAATTACATGATCGTTCCATCGATGGCAAAAAGGGGAGATGAATCTATGAGATCAGATCGGGTGCCGTTCAAAGCCAGCCCGGTTGGGGTTGTGCTGCTGGTGATTTCCTTCGTTGCCGGAGCGGGCGTCTCCGCGCTTCTGCATAACGATGCGCCGATGGCCGTATGCGCACTGGCCGGGCTGTACCTGCTGTTCGCCGTTCGCATGGCCGACCAGTGGGAGAAGGTGGCGGTATTGCGCTTTGGGAAATACATCGGGCTGCGCGGCCCAGGGTTGTTTTATGTGATTCCGGTGGTGGACACGCTGAGCCGGTATGTGGACCAGCGGGTGCGTGTGGCCAACGTGTCGGCGGAATCGACGCTGACGCGGGACACCGTGCCGGTGAACGTGGACGCGATTGTGTTCTGGATGGTATGGAACGCCGAGAAATCGATCCTGGAAGTGCAGGATTTCGCCCAGGCGGTCCAGTTCAGCGCCCAGACGGCGCTGCGCGAATCCATCGGCCGTCATGAACTGCACCAGATGGTGGCCGAGCGCGAAATGATGGGCAAGGAACTGCAGCGGATCCTCGACGAAAAGACGACGGCATGGGGCATCACGGTGCAGTCGGTGGAGATTCGCGATGTGCAGATTCCGCCGGAATTGCAGGACGCGATGTCGCGCGAAGCCCAGGCGGAACGCGAACGGCGGGCGCGCATCATTCTGGGCACGGCGGAGACGGAGATCGCGGAGAAGTTCGGACAGGCGGCGCTGACTTACCAGCACAACCCGGTGGCGCTCCATCTGCGCGCCATGAACATGCTCTACGAGGCCATCAAGGAAAAGGGTGCGATGGTGGTGGTGCCTTCCTCGGCGGTGGAGACCATGGGCTTGGGCGGCATGCTGGGCGTGGCATCAATGGGCGGGGCCAAGCCGCAGTAGCGGTGACGGCAGCCGGCGACAGGGGCGAAAAACCATCCT
>PLDO01000019.1 GCA_003136215.1 Bryobacterales bacterium | reverse complement strand
GCCGAGACGACTCTCCGACCTCCTGATCTCGTGGAATTTAGGATGACCCAAGAGTGTACACCAGCCGCAGATCGGTGCCCGGGAAGACGGTTTCCGTGGCGGTGAGTTCGTCACACAAGTAGCGGACCGCCGCATCGTGGGCCGCCTGTGTGAGGTGATGCAGGTGAACCGTCAGAGTCTTGGCCGCGAGGTCGGGCGTCAAATCGACCTCGGTATCATAGATCTGCCTCAGTAAGGCGCGCGCATCGTCGGAGCGTTTGAGCTTTTCGCGAACGGTGGAAGCCATGCTGGTTTCCGCCCGATACGCGATCATTTTGATGGTGTCGAGGAAATATTTCCGCTCCGTGCGTAATCGTGTGAAGCGGTCTGCCTCCGGAAGATCCTGAACCGGAATGTGATGAGGCGTCTGCTTGCGCCGCTGTTTGAGCAACTCCAACGTCGGCTGGAGTTGCTCGATGGCTTCCTGTAGGTTTCCTTGATACTGCTCGTAGCTGCGCATCGCGGCTTCCGAGAGGGGTTGAGTGAGGCCCACATTCTGTTGTAGTTTCTGAAGGTTCTTCAGCTCCGTGTGCTTCTTGCGAACCTGGCGATTGAGTTCCTGCCACGCCGGGTTGATGACGGTCACGGTAGCAGGCATCTCTTCGGTCCCATATTGCGCCAGAGCGTCCAGCCCAAAGTGTTCCCGCATATATTTGAAGAAGTTTTCCTGCGACCAGCGCGCCATCAGAGAGACCGCTTGCGCCGTCGCGTCCCCCGAAAAATTGGTGCTCACCATCGAAACCTGGTGGCCGTCGGGACCCAGTTTGCGCACCTCCCGCGCCCACAACCCCGGCCGCTTTCCCACTCGCGTTCCCCGCTCGGCCAGTTTCATCCGCACGGTCTCGCCACTCACCAATGGCACGGCCTGTTCCTGGAATTCTTCCGCTCTCCAATCCTCCCCGTCCGGATAACGATGGTAGGTCAGCGCGGCGATCTGCCGTTGCTGCAATTCCAGAAAAAGATCCGGACTATAGCCCTCCCGATCGAAAACCACCGTGAACCGCGGCGCCCGTGGGTCGACGGCCATGCGCTGTCGATGCTCCTCCGACAGACTGACCTGGGCCTCCAACCACGGCAGTACGTCTCCGCGCATCGCCTGCACCAGACCATGATCGACGGCCTGGTTGAAATAGCAGAACGGCTGACCGTCCAGCGCATTTACCCAGTAGTCCACGGTCGCGCGCAGGTAGAACCGCTCCCGTGGTACATAGTGCCGCGGCAACTTGGTCTTCTCGCCGTGGTATACCCGCACGTGCCCATCGATGTAAAACGCCAAGCCGCAAGCCCGTTCGGCTTCGTGCTGGCCGATCCACTCCTTCGCCAAAACCGTGTTCCACCGCGCCGCCCGGCCCTGATCGGCACACAGCAGGGTCAGTTTCTGGCGCAACGTCCGCACCTCCGGCGCCCGGTCCAATCCCAGCAGGTTTCCCCACTCCCCAGCCGCCGCGTACCGCAACTGCTCGACGGAGCCGATCCGCGCCAGCGCCATCAGCGCCAGCAGCACGAACACGCTACTCAACCCATAGAAGCCTTTGGGCAGCGCATAGAATTCCGCGCTGTGGCGCAGCAATCCCACCGCCAGCAGCGCTGGCAGCGCCAACAACACGCCACCTCCCGGAATATCCCGGGCCGCCTGGAAGACAATGGGCGCCGCTTCCAACTCGCCCATCGCTGCCGCCACTCGCTCCAGCGACCGGGTTGCGCCGTAGCCCATCGGCGCGGCGCTGTCGACCTCACTGCGTTCGCTCTTGTTCGTGGCCCGGTCCGCGGGCGCGATCAGTTTTTTTTAAATTCGTGAAGCCGGCCGGCGCGAATCGCTTTGTGCAGAGTGTTGCCCGCCACCCCAACTGCCAGGCTCACCTTGGGCACGCTTTCCCCCTCGTCCAACAATGCCTGCGCCCGCTGCTTCACTTCCGGCGTCAGCACGCTGGCCGAGCGCCGCCGCGGTGGTCGATAAAAACCTGCGGCCCCTTGTTCACGATGCACCTTCATATATCGCTTCACCGTCGCCAGCGGCACGCCAAACGCCTGCACGATGTCCCGCTGCCGCACCGTCCCATGGGCGATCAACTGGCTCGTGAACATCCGGAAACTTCTCAGATCTTTCTCGCCATGTTGAAACACCGGCATCAGCCCGTGGAAATACACCACCTTTCCATCCTCTCGATGAAATGCCAGATCCTCGGTGATCGAGGTCAAACCGTCTGGAAACATCGGCAATTGGAGTTGCGGCATGGAGCCAGTTTCTCTCCAGGCATCACGCTACGCAACCACCTCTTTGCCCCCCATTCTGGGTCGAGTCATTTTCCCTGACGGCCCCACCTTTACGGAGGCGAGATCAGGAGGTCGGAGACTCGTCTCGGCTTTTCTTGAGATTCTTGAGATTCTCTCGCCCTCCACGCACTATTTCGTTGCTGGTGTTGACGCGCCGCAGGTTGCCGCATCTCTATCTTGAGAATACGCCTCTGTTCCTGACGTGGCATCTCTACGGCAGCCTCCCGCACAAGTTGTATCCTCCCCCCGGCAAACAGAACTCCGGCAAGGCGTTCGTGTGGATGGATCGCTACTTGGACTCAGCGCGCACAGGATTCGCTACAACGCCGAACAGTTGCGATACTTTGACCTCCAAGCGTTCGCGATCATGCCGAATCACGTGCATCTGCTGGCGCTGCCGAGGGTGTCCCCGAGCCGGTTCATGCAGACTCTGAAGGGCTACACGGCGCGACAAGCCAACCAGTTGTTGCAGCGCGCCGGCCAGCCGTTTTGGCAGACCGAATCGTACGACCACTCGGTGCGCGACCTCCTGGAGGGCCAGCGAATCAGGGCTTACATCGAGAACAACCCCGTGAAGGCCGGCTTGGCGGCGCACGCGGAGGAGTACCCGTGGTCGAGCGCCAACCCGCGGTGGAAAGCCGAGACGACTCTCCGACCTC
>PLDO01000221.1 GCA_003136215.1 Bryobacterales bacterium | reverse complement strand
CGGCGAATCGTCCGATGCGGATCACCGGGCGGCGCGCGCCGATCACCAGCACCAGCGACATCTGGAGCAGGACTTTGAGGGTATTGGTGACGCGGGCGGGGGTGCAATCCACGAAGCGCTCGGCGCAGTCACCGGCCTGGAGGACGAACTGGCGCCCCTCGGCGGCTTCGGCGAGTTGGTCGCTCAGACGGAGAATTTCCCAACTCGTCACCAGGGGAGGGAGAGTGCGCAGATCGGCAAGCACCTTCTCCAACTCGGCCGGATCGGCGTAGTCGGGTTGTTGCAGGGCAGACTTCTGCCGCCAGGAATCGGGTGACCACATGAGGAACCTTCAGGGTATCACCCTTCCAACAAAGCCCATGCTCCCGCCGGGCCACCTGGCGCGTTCCCGAGTGGGGCGGAGCGCAGAGGCCCACCCCACTCTCCATAGCGCGCCTGCCGCTGGAAACCTCCGAACTTCCGACAGCGGTCGCACCTAAAAATCTTATCGGCGCCCCGGCGGATATGTTGAGGCGCCCAAATCATCCAACCGTCCAACCCCTCATGCCCGGCGGCTTACCACACCAGCCGCAGCTTCAGATCGAGCGTACGGCTCCCCAACCCTTCGGGGGCCGAAGTCGCCAGCGAAGCAGCCGAGAACATGCCGGGATTCGGAACCGAAATGTTGTTGTTGGGAATGGTGAAGTGCGGCGTGTTGGTGACGTTGGCAATCTGCGCGGTAAATACCAGTTTGACCGACTCGGTGATGGCGAACTGCTTGACCACGCTGGCGTGCGCGATGTGGATGGGGTAGCCTTCCAGCGTGTTCATGCCGCAGGTGCCGTAACGGCCGGCGCTGGCCGANNGCTGACGGATTGAACCATCGGGAGGTGGTTCGCGCGCCGGCGTTGGGGTCGCCCACGCAATCCGGCAACTGGGTGACGAAGCCCTGGCTGGCGTTGGCCGGGTCTGCGCCGGTGAACAGAGGCGAGTAGTACTGACCGGAAGCGAACGTGGTGATCGCTTGCACCGTCCAATCGCTCACCACAAGTTTCGTGATGCCGCTGGGGTCGGAGAGAAATCTGTGCCCCTTACCGAACGGCAGCGGCATGGTCGCCCCGGCCGTGAAGTAGCGCTCCCTGTCGCTCGCGTCCTTCGTCCACACGTTGGTCACGTTGTAGGGGTCGGTCGTGTTGGCGTAGTTGCTCCTGTTCTTGCCCCAGGTGAAGCTCGAATGGAAGCCCACGGGGCCGATCCAGCGCTGCGCCGAAACCACGGCGGAATCGTACTTCCACTGGCCGTCGTTCCGGTACTCGTAGGCGCTGGCCCATATCGGGTAGGGTTTGCGGGCAGTGGTGAACGGAGTGGTGCTGGCGCGCGGTTTGTTGACGTCCACGAGGTAGTTCATGTTTGAGCCTCGCGACCCGATATAGGCAAAGCGCAGGCCGATACCGCGCACCGCGGCATCCAGCGTCGCGTTGAACTGCTGGATGTGGCCTTCGACCGTCTTGGTGGGCAGCGCGGTGATGTTCTGTCCCGGCAGCAGCGATGAAGAAGGCGTGGCTGGAAACGGTTTGGGGAAAGTCAGCGCGGCCACTCCGTTGGTGATCGAGTTGGTGTAGGATTCGGTCAACCAGTAAGGGTTGTTGGAACTCAGCCGGCCGGCGATTCCGTAGCCCTCGTTTTCGGTGAACTCGCCATAGCCGCCGCGCAGCACCAGGTTGTTGCTCAAACGGTAAGCGGCGCCGGCGCGCGGCCGGAAGTTGGTGGTCTTCGCCTTGGGCACGGGATCCCCCAGCACCACGGTGGCGCCCTTCGGGAAGAAGGTGCTCACGTCGGTGAGCGTTCCTGGCGCGACGATCACATGGTTGGTTGTCGGATCCCAGTTGGACATATAGCCGTCTTCGTACACCGGGGTGGTGTAGTAATCCCATCGCACTCCTAAGTCCAGGGTGAGGCGCGAGGTGGCGCGAAAGGTCTCGCTCAGGAAGAGGGCGGACTGGTCCTGGTGAAGCGTGCGGTCCACTTTACCCGACTGCCGGGTGCTGGTGGAAGGCAGCCCCAGCACAAAATCCGCGAACCCCAGCCCTGTAAACGCACCGGTGAACGTGAAGTCGCCGTAAACGTTTTGCGGCACGGCTCCTTGCAGCCAGCGGTACCCTTGATACTGGCCGCCGGCCTTCAAAGAGTGGCGGCCGTGCGACCAGATGAGCGCATCCTGGACGGTCGTGATCGTGTCGTTGCCCGATATCTGGTTGGTGTGGCCGCCGCCATAAGGCATGGAAAGGCCGGTGACGCCGCTGATGGACACAGCCGGGAACCCCATCACGGAGAAGGCGTTCGGATTGACACCGAGGATGCCGAGGGTGTTGACCACCGAATCGCCCTGCATCGGAGTGAACTTGCTTTCGCTCTCGCCCTGCTTGAGTTGCACCGTGGTGTGGCCTCCGGAGATGTGATTCGTGACGCTGGAGGTGACCGCGGTGACGCCGGAGACGATCCACCCGCGATAACGCACGGTCTGCGTGGAGTTCAGTTGCTCGCCCACGCTGCCAGGCGCGATTGTCGCCGTCTGATTCTGCATCCAGCGAAAGTACACCTGGGTGTTGGCCGTCACGCGCTGGTCGATCCGCCCGAACGGCCAGTTGCCCTCGTAGGAATCGGAACCGTAGGGGTGGGTCCAGGTGTAGTTCTGCGTAAAGGTGTTGGCATCGCCGGCATTGGCGACCGGGTAATAGTTCGTGATGTAGTGCGAAGGCACCAGGGACAGGCGATTGGACGGGATCACATTGTTGGGGAACGGCGCTCCATTGCGAGGATCCCGGATGATCACTACCTTGCCGTTGGGGGCGGTCTGCGCGTTCAGGAACTGGCTGAAATCGAGCGTGCGCATTTGCGCCGTCGGCACGTCGGCGAAAAGGGTCTCGTTGTACGGGGTCTTCTGGTACATGGCGCCGCCGTAGAAATAGGTCCACTTGGGGACGATTGCGCCGCCCAGTTCGCCCTGCGCTTCGCTGAGTTTATATGTGGTCTTCGCCGTATCGAAGTAAGACTTCGCGTTGAAGTCCGAGGAGCCGCGCTTGTAGTACACCTGCCCATGGATGCCGTCGCCGCCATGCCTGGAGACCAGTTCGACCTGCACCGGCTTGGCCGCGTCCACTCCCGAGTTGGCGATGGTCACTTCGGCCGTATCCACGAAGGCGGGGTTCCCGGTTTGGGTGGTGGTGTCCTGCGCCAGGCCGTCGAGCGCCCAGCTTTGCTGGTTTCGCGACGCGACGCCGGAAATCGTCAGGCTGCTCTGGCCACCCAGGGTGTTCCCTTGGGTGGCAGGGGCGTGCGTCAGCAGGGGAAACACGGAAGGGTGCAGATCGACAAACGGAGTGTCTTGCCACGTGCTCTTGAAATCTACAATGGCGCTAACCGTGCCGTTTTGCGATTGAATTGGCACGCCTGCTTCGTCCCGCATCACCGTTTCGTCGCGCGCTTCCGGCTTGAGCTGAGCATCGAAGTGCCTCGCCTGCCCCGCCTGCAGCAGTATGCCGTCGGCCTGGAAGGTCTGGTAGCGGTTGGCGTCGATCTTGACGGTGTAGGTTCCCGGCCGGAGGAACGGCGCGGTGTAGTTGCCGCCCACGCCGGTGGAAATCTCGCGCACGCTCAGTTCCTTGCCGGATTCGAACAGAACCAGGTGGATTCCTGGAAGCGGAGTCCCGGAAGTATCGGTGATCGTCCCGCTGAGCGTAGACGTCTCCGATTGCGCGAACAGCAAAGCAGACGAAATAGATAAGAGCAACAACCGATTAAACCGGCGAACCATGCATGCCTCACTGTTGGTTCCGGTGCGGGCGCAAGAGGGTCGTCCGGCGAGGCTGACTGCTCCCCGCCCCGGCGCCCACTCAAGTTACCGCGCGGACCTGTATGTTTTCTGAATGACGGACTGCCTGAATTACGTGGACTACGGGGTGGCGAAATGCCACCCCTGGACCTCCGGCCGGAAAGCCTCGGGCCGAAATAGTGCGACGCAACGCGTGCAATCCGCGTTACCGTATTCTAAGAGTACAGAGTTGAAACCCTGGAAGACAAGTGCGCGTCTGCTTTCTTTCAGCGGTACGCCCGGAGCAATTCCGCGGGCACTCACTCTGTGAACTTCGTGCGTCACCAGGTGTGCTTCACTGGCACGGGTGTAACGGACGGCGCAGTCAGTTCCTGTAGTGATCACATCAACCGAGGTAATCGCATGACAGTACCGAATCGCGGACGACGGGCAGTTGCGTTAATGTACGGGCTTCTTGCCTTGATCGTGCCTGTCGTTCACGGGCAGACTTCCGGGACTTCCGCCGCCGGCGAGAAGAGTCCACCGCCTGCCGCCGCCGAGAAAGCCAGCGAAGCACCCTCGAAGAAGATGGCCATCGGGTTCTATGTGCGGGCCATGCCGATGCGGGCGCTCAGCGTAATGGACAATGGGCAAGTCCTGGCCAGCACCACGTCGAACAAGGTGAACTACGACTGGAATTACAACACGACCTCCAGATCGTTCCCGATCGGAGGTGGGCTGGCGCTCGACGCCCCGCTCTCGCCGCGAATGCTGCTCACTGTCGACTTGCTCTTTAACCGCCTGCGGTACACGAAGGTGACGGATACCTATTGGGGCACCGACGACCCCACTACCGCCAGCGACGAACGCTCCCACACGCAAACCACGGAGGATACCAAAGCCCGGATCTTCGATCTTCCGGTGCTGCTGCATCGCAATCTGCGTCCGTCAGGCTTCCTTTCGCATTTTTATGTCTCCGGCGGGCCCTCGGTGCGCCTGGCCACCACCGTGCGCACCACCAACAACATCCTCAACGCGGACGCCACCACGGCCAACAATCAGAATCCCGCTCAGGTATCCAAGCGAGTTCTGATCGGCGCCACCGCCGGCGTGGGCCTCCGCTTCATCGATGAATTCAATATCAGGGTGACGCCGGAGGTCCGCTACACGCGTTGGAACGGCATGACTTTTGCTCAGGACTCCACGCGCTCGCCGCGCAACCAGTTGGAAATCGGAATCGCGTTTAGCCGGTAGCGTGAGGGTCGGGCGTGAATTTCGTTACGTTCCGGGGGCGGGCTCCTGGCATTCCCCCGCGGTCTCCGTAAGTCCGTACCGGTTCTGCCAGTGCACCCATGCCGAATGGATGCTGCGCATCACGCTGGATTGGTCGAAGGGCTTGCACAGCAGATCGAAGGCGCCCTCCTGGAGGAGTTCCGCCCACCGCCGGTCGTCGGCCAGCCGGGACGTCACGATCACGCAGGGCGGTGCGGGCATTTCCCGAGTCGCCCGGAGGATTTCCCGCCAGGCCTCCGGTTGCCCGTCCCCGTCGCAAAGCACGATGGGAATCCGGTACTCGCGCAAGGCGGCCAGTGCCAGCGCGAGCGTCCGGCTTGGCTGTAGCGCCAACCGGCAATTCGGGTATAGGGTCAGGCTCGAATCACGGAAGGTTCGCTCCAGTGCCGCGTGGTCGTTTTCCACCGGACTCAGTGACAGTACCGTGATCGTGCCAGGCGTCTGGCGGGCTGCCGGCTCAGGCATCGGCCCGAATCTCCTTCCTGTACGAAAGACCACACCGAGGCTCGCCCGTCGCGCCACACCGGCCTGCGAAGGCGGGAAGCCGATCATGATCCGGGCTGAAGCATGCGCGCCGTTGGCGGTTTGAATAAAGTGAAACACGTCCCTCACCTTCAACTGTTGAAGACTAGACGTGATTGGCACAGGCCAGCGTCACTAGCTATTTCGAGCCATGGGGAATCCGCCAACGCGAAATCCCGAAAACGCGAAGCACTCGGGTAGACATGGCATCGCCACATCTGGTACACTACGTGCTGTCCCTTTCGATAACGCTCAGTGGGAGGTTCGTATGCCCGTTTGGAACGGACCGCTTGCACCAATGAGGATACATGGCACGCAAATCAGGTAAACAGTATCAAGCCGCTCAGAAGCAGGTCGAAGCCAGGGATTATCTCCTGGAACAGGCCATTCCGCTTATCAAGAAAATCAAGTACGCAAAATTCGACGAGACCGTGGAAGTACACATGCGTCTCGGCGTCGATCCCAAGCACGCCGACCAGATGGTCCGCGGCACCGTCCTCATGCCGAACGGCCTCGGCAAGTCGAAAAAGGTGCTGGTGATCACCAGCGGCGATAAACTGCGCGAAGCCCAGGAAGCCGGCGCGGATTACGTCGGCGGCGAAGACATGGTCAACAAGATTCAGTCCGAAGGCTGGACCGATTTTGACGCCGTGATCGCCACGCCCGATATGATGCGCTCTGTCGGTAAGCTCGGTAAAGTCCTGGGGCCAAGAGGCCTCATGCCGAACCCGAAGACCGGCACGGTGACCGTGGACGTGGTCAAGGCCATCAATGAAATCAAGGCTGGTAAGGTGGAGTTCCGCGTCGACAAGACCGGCATCATCCACGCCCCGGTGGGCAAAATCAGCTTTTCGGCCGAAAAGCTGGTGGAAAACGCCGCGAGCCTGATCAACGCGGTGATCAAGGCGAAACCCGCCGTGGCCAAAGGCAAGTATGTGAAAAGCGCCACGGTCTGCTCTACGATGGGCCCCGGCGTTTCCCTCGATACCGCGCCGTTCAGTGTGAAGGCGGCAGTTTAAAGCCGAACAGGTGCTCCCATGAAAAAGAAGGAAGACAAGAATAAAGACCTCGCGTCCCTGCGGCAGGATTTGGGTGACCTCAAGAACCTGTTCGTTACGGGTTACGAGAAGCTCAAGGTCAGCCAGGATTTCGAACTCCGCAAAGTGGTTCGGAAAGCCGGCGGCAAGTACCGTGTGATCAAGAACAACCTGGCCGAACTTGCCGGTGAAGGCACGCCGAGCCAGCAGGTTCTCAAGGATCTGCGCGGGATGACCTCCCTAGCCTACACCACGGACGATCCCGTGGCCCTGGCCAAGGCGCTGACGGCGTACGCGAAGACCAACCCTTCATTTACCTTCAAGGCAGGCCTGGTGGAGGGCCGGGTCATCGACGTCAAGGCTATTAACGAGCTGGCGGCGATGCCCTCGAAGGAAGTCATATTTGCCAAACTGCTCTACGTGATCAACGCGCCGGCGCAGCAACTGGTGACGGTAATCAACGCCGTCGGCCGCAACCTGGCGGTGGTGGTAGATCAGGGTGTCAAGGAAAACAAGTTCTCGGAGTAATTTGGCGGCAGGCAGCGCAATCTTTCGCGGTTCAGGGGTTGCGTGGCCGGTTGCTATTCCAATCGATTTTTTCGAATACATAGGAGTTTGACATGGCGGACATTAACGCAATTGCGGAACAGATTCAGGGCTTGACGCTGCTCGAGGCCTCTCAGCTGGTTAAGCTGCTCGAAGAGAAGCTGGGCGTCTCGGCGGCAGCGGCAGCGCCGGTAGCGGCGGCCGGCGGCCCGGCGGCAGCGGCTCCGGCGGTAGAGGAGAAGACGGAATTCACGGTGGTTTTGACGGCGGCCGGAGCCAACAAGATCAACGTCATTAAGGCGGTTCGCGAAGTTACCAGCCTCGGCCTGAAAGAAGCCAAGGACCTGGTGGACGGCGCGCCCAAGCCGATCAAGGAAGGCATCAGCAAGGACGAAGCGGCCACCATCGCCAAGAAATTCACCGATGCGGGCGCGACCGTCGAAGTGAAGTAAATCTCGCGGCCGGGCCTTTTGGCCCGGCCAGCCGGTCTCCCGGTGTGGGGGGCCGAAGTGTTTTTATGGTTTGACGCGGGGCGTAAGTCCTGTTAGACTGGATAGTTGGGCCTTCGATTCAGCGACTCGATTCCCAATTGGTGACTGTGCATCCCAAATCCTGGAACTTCAATTGCAGTCCGGGCAAGACTGCGGAGAGGGCATCTCTGTGCGTCAGTGCGCCCGCAACTCTAAGACAGGATTGGTGTGCCCGCACTCCCGCAGCTCAAATTCCTCCCGGCGGGTCACGTAGAGCAAGACTCGCCGGCGCTACCCCAGTCCCATCCCTGCCCCTGTTTCATCATCCGGCGCTCCGGGAGGCATCACCTCCAGGGGCGCTATTGACTTTGTACTGATACGCGCAGTTTCGCGCCATTGGCTCTTCGGCCGTCAGGAGTTTACGAATGGATACTCAACATACCGGCGCTGCTCCCGAGCGGGTTGATTTCTCAAAGATCAAAACCTCGATTCCCATCCCGAACCTGATTGAGGTTCAAAAGAAATCATACGAGCGCTTCTTGCAGATGGACTTGCTGCCTAATGAGCGCGAGGACATCGGCCTGCAGACCGTGTTCAACAGCGTGTTTCCGATCTCCGATTTTCGCGGCGTGAGCGATCTGGAGTTCGTCGATTACTCGATCGGCAACTGGGAATGCAAGTGCGGCAACCTCAAAGGGTTGCACCATCTGCGGTCGACCTGCCGCAGTTGTGGCGCCACCATCCGCACAGACCCGTTCCACGCCGGCGACATCCTCTGTCACCACTGCGGCACTTTCAACAAGAACGTGGTCACGTTCTGCAACAAGTGCGGCGACCCGGTGGGTTTGCAGCTCAAGTACGACATGGCGGAGTGCCAGGAGCGCGGCATGACCTATGCGGCTCCCCTCAAGGTCACCATCCGGTTGACCGTGTATTCCAAGGATCCCGAAACCCAGAAGAAGAGCGTCCGGGACATCAAGGAACAGGAAGTGTTCTTTGGTGAGATTCCGCTCATGACCGACAACGGCACGTTCATCATCAACGGTACCGAGCGTGTCATCGTCAGCCAGTTGCACCGCTCGCCGGGCGTCTTTTTCGAAAAGGTGCAGGCGCAAGGCTACTACCTTGGAAAGATCATTCCGTACCGCGGCAGCTGGGTCGAGTTTGAATACGACAACAAGAACATCCTGTACGTCCGCATCGACCGTAAACGCAAGTTCTACGGCTCGGTCTTCTTGCGCGCCCTCGGTTTGAAGACGGACGAGCAGATTTTGCGCGCGTTCTACCGCGTCAGCAAAATGGAAATCCGCGACAAGAAGCTTTTCTGGAACGTGGATGAGAACCTCACCGGCCTGAAGCTCTCGCACGCCATCGCCACCAAAGGCGGCGATACTGTGGTTGGGCAGGGCAAGAAAATCACCCCCTCGCTCTACAAGGAAATCCTCAAGGCGAAAATCGAGAAGGTGGAAGCCGCGCCCAACGATATCGAGGGCGCGTATGTCGTCGCCGACGTGGTCGATATGACCACCGGCGAAGTCATGATCGACGCCAACAGCGAACTTACCGCCGTCGTGCTCGCCAAGTTGATCGAAGCCGGCATCACGGAGTTCGAAGTCTTCTTCCCGGAGCGCGACGATGTGGGTTCGGTGATTGCCGCCACCATCCGCAAGGATGCCGTCAAGGACCAGCGCGACGCGCTGATCGAAATTTACCGCAAGCTCCGTCCCGGCGATCCGCCCACCGTGGATACCGCCACCCAGTTGTTCCAGGGCATGTTCTTCGACCCGCGCAAGTACGATTTTTCGCGCGTGGGCCGCATGAAGTTCAACATCAAGCTGTACGACCGCTCCGATTCCACGGCGCTCGACAAGCGCACCCTCGATTCGGACGACTTCAAGAGCACCATCAAGTACCTGCTTAAGCTGCGCAAGGGTATCGGCGCGGTGGACGACATCGATCACTTGGGCAATCGCCGCGTGCGCGC
>PLDO01000066.1 GCA_003136215.1 Bryobacterales bacterium | reverse complement strand
GGGTAAAGTCCTTCACTCGCCCGCTTGCGCGAAAGCACGATGGACGTCGAGAGATGCGAAAACGTGTGCACGGCAGCCGGGTCGGTCAAGTCGTCCGCTGGCACATACACCGCCTGAATGGACGTGATGGCACCGGTATCGGTGTTGGCGATGCGTTCCTCCAACCCCGATAGCTCAGTGCCCATAGTGGGCTGATAGCCCAGACGCGACGGCATTTGGCCCATCAAGCCGGANNCGGAACCGGCTGCCCGGCGGTTCGTTCATCTGCCCGAACACCATCACCATGTTTGGCAGCACGCCTGCGGCCTTCATGTCACGGTAGAGTTCCTCGCCCTCACGGCATCGTTCGCCTATCCCGCAAAAAATGCTCACGCCCTTCTGGTGCTCGATCATGTTGTGAATCATTTCGGTGAGCAATACCGTTTTGCCTACGCCGGCCCCGCCGAACAGACCCGCTTTGCCGCCGCGTTCGAGCGGCACTAGCACATCGATGGCCTTGATACCCGTCTCGAAGATCTCGGATTTGGTGGAACGCCGGGCTAACGCCGGCGGGGCTCGATGGACGGTGCGCCATTGGACATCTGTCGGCGCTGGCTGGCGGTCGATGGCGTTCCCGAAAACGTCGAACATTCGCGAAAGAGTTCCCTTGCCGACCGGCGCCTTCAACGGTCCGCCAGTGTCTTCCACCGCGCTGCCGCGGACGAGACCCTGGGTGGCGGTCAGCGCGATTCCGCGCACGCGATGCGCATCGAGTTGAGCCAACACCTCAATTGCAATTGCCCCGTCACTCGCGTGCAGCAACGAGTAGATGGGCGGCAAATGTGCCTCGAACCGTATATCCACGACGCTGCCACGGACCGAGGTCACGGCTCCGAGGTTGGTTGTTTTCTTCATGCTCGCTTTTGTTGATTCACACCTCCGGCATCCATCGCGGCGCTGTATTCGCCACGGCGCGCAGCCCGGTTGCACTGGGCCCGGTGATAGAGAGCTTGCTGTGCCGCCAACACCTGGGCCGCATCACCTCGCCAAATCTCCAAAGCCGGTTGTTGGATGGCGCGGGCATACGAAAACGCCAACGCCCAGGGCAGACGCGACCTGAATCTGACATTCATGGCATTCAAACGGGCTGAGGCCAGTTCACTGGGTTGGCCGCCGGACAGGAATGCGATCCCCGGAACTGCGGCCGGGACGGCTCGCAAGAGGCACCTGACCGTGGCGTCGGCCACCTCGTCCACTGCTTCTTGCTTGGGGCAGGTCAATCCCGGAAGCACCATGTTAGGCTTTAGGATCATACCCTCCAGCGTCACCCGCTGCGTGTAAAGCTGGTTGAAAACCGTTCGCAGGACTTCTTCCGTTACCTCGCCGCACCGCTCCAGGGTGTGCTCGCCGTCCATGAGGACTTCGGGTTCGACGACCGGGACCAGCCCGGCTTCCTGGCATAACGCGGCGTAGCGAGCCAACGCCTGCGCGTTGGCCTCGATCGCAGCCCGGCTCGGAATGCCCTCGCCCACGGCAATTACCGCGCGCCACTTGGCAAAGCGCGCGCCCATTCGAGAATATTCAGCCAGGCGGTCGCGCAAGCCGTCCAGCCCTTCCGTGATTTTCTCTCCGGGATGACCCGCCATGTCCTTCGCCCCGGTATCGACTTTGATGCCGGGAATGATCCCGGCATCGGTGATGGCCTTGACAAAAGAGGTGCCGTCCTTCTTCTGCTGGCGGATCGTCTCGTCGTAGAGGATCGCGCCACTAATGGACTCACCGAGGCCGGGCGTAGTCACAATCAGCTCCCGATAGGCACGCCGGGCCTCCACGGTCCGGGGAATCCCCAGCTTCGCGAATCGCTTGTCGCAGGTTGGAGTACTTTCATCCATCGCCAGCAGGCCCTTGTCATCGGCGACCATCGCCCGCGCGGTGTCCATAAGCTCTTGAGTCTTCATTTGGGGTTGCTCCATTTCCAGTTACGTATCTCCGGTAAGTCCTGGCCGTATTGGTCGATGTACTGCTTGTGCTCGATCAGCTTGTCCTGGACCATCTGCTTCAGGTAGGCCCCCCTGGAGCCCAAGTGTGGCAGCCGGTCCACCACGTCTTGCACCAGGTGGAACCGGTCCAGGTCATTCTGGACCCTTATGTCAAAGGCCGTCGTGATCGTGCCCTCTTCCTTGTAGCCCCGGACGTGCAGGTTGCGGTTGGTCCGGCGGTAGGTTAGCCGGTGGACCAGCCACGGGTATCCGTGAAAACCAAAGATGATGTGCTTGTCTTTGGTGAAAAGCGAATCGTAGTCCGTCTCGCTGAGTCCGTGCGGGTGCTCGCTGCTGGACTGCAGCTTCATCAGATCGACGACATTGACCACTCTGATTTTCAGATCGGGCAGATGCTCGCGAAGGATGGAGACCGCGGCCAGAATCTCCAGCGTCGGCGTGTCTCCGCAGCAGGCCATCACCACGTCCGGTTCGGCGGCGTCCTGGTCGTTACTGGCCCATTGCCAGATGCCAATTCCTTCCGTGCAATGCACCACCGCTTCGTCCATGGTCAGCCACTGAGGGAGGGCGTGTTTCCCGGCAACCACGACGTTGACGTAATGCCGGCTTCGCAGGCAGTGATCAAAGACTGAAAGGAGACAATTGGCGTCTGGCGGCAGGTAGACGCGCACGATATCGGCCTTCTTGTTGATCACGTGATCGAGGAAACCGGGATCCTGGTGCGTGAAGCCGTTGTGATCCTGCTGCCAGACGTGAGATGCGAGCAGATAATTCAGCGACGCGATCTTTCGGCGCCAAGGCAGTTCCAATGTCACCTTCAGCCACTTGGCGT
>PLDO01000262.1 GCA_003136215.1 Bryobacterales bacterium | reverse complement strand
CGTGGGAGTGTTCACAAACTGGTTATTGGCGTGGCATTGCACGCAGGGCGAGTTGACGTGAGCGCCGGTGAGCGGAAATCCCGAGGTGGCGTGGTTGAAGGTGGAACTCAGCCAGTTGCTCGAGTTGTGACACAGGGAGCAATCCGTCGTAATACCAGCCGCGGCGTGATTCGGGTTCGTGGTGCCCGCGTAATCCTTGACGTGGCAACCGTAACAGGTTGCCGGCGTGCCCGCGAAACGGTTGCCCGCGTGGCAACTGGCGCAATCCAGCGTGGCGTGCATCCCGACCAGGGCGAATCCCGTGAAACGCGTGTGGTCGAACTTCACGTTCAGCCAGTTGTCGGTGGTATGACACTGCTCGCACATGACCGGGAACCCGGCCGCCACATGGTTGATGGTCTTAGCGTTGCTGAAATCGTTGATGTGGCACGATGCGCAAGCCGTGGAAAGCCCGACATACTGCGCCGCGCCGGCGCCTTTGTGGCACAAATCGCAATCCACCGCGGCATGCGCGCCCATGAGCGGGAAGCGCGCGGAGTGCTGGCGGACGGCCTGGGTCTTGACCTCCCATCCCTTGACGCTATGGCAGTCGTCGCATTTGGCTCCCAACTGCCGCCGGTGGATGTCGGCGTGGCAATCGGCGCACCGGGTGGAAGCTTCCCGGAAGATCATGTTGGCGTGGCACTGGCGGCATTCCACCTTGGCGTGCATGCCCTTGAGGGGGTAGGTGGTCTCCCGGTTGTGGTTGAACTCCGGCACCGCGCGCAGCGGTTGCCAGCCGATGGAAGTGTGACAGTTGCTGCACGCGATATTCAGCGACCCGTGGGGGCTGCGCACCGGCCCGCGCTGCATGTTCTGCTGCGCCAGGCCGCCGATGAGCGCCGCGGTGAACAATGCCATGACGAGCCGACACCTAGTTTTTGAGCTTGGGTCCATGGCAACTCACGCAGTCTTTCGGAGTTGGCGTGTAGAACACCACCATCCGGCCGTTGACTTCCTTCCTGGTGTTGTGACAATCCTTGCAGGGCACCCGGTGGTGCGCGCCGGCCAGGGAGAAACTGGTTCGCTGGTGATCGAATTTGCCGGGCTTCCATTTGAGATTGTCGTGACAGGATTCACAACCCTGGCCGTCCGCCATGGCGGCAAACTGGCCGGCGTGAACGTCTTCGTGACAACCAATGCAGGCGAGCGGCGCACCCTGAAAGACCACTTTGCGCGCGCCAAGCGAAAGCGCGGTGGAGCGGTGACACTCCTCGCAGGCGGCGCCGCGGTGTGCCCCGGTGAGAGCGAAGCGGGTCTTGGAGTGATCGAAGCTCGCCACCTGGCGCCAGGTCCGCGAGTTATGGCAGACTTCGCAGGCGGTGCCGGCCGATGCTTTGGCGGCCACCAGCTTGACGGACGACACCAGGCGATCGTCTGTCCCACGTACCTTGGGTTGGTGCGGGTCCAGGTGGCAGCCGGCGCAAGTGAGGTCGGTGAACTTGTAGGCCTCCGCGTTGTGCAGTTCCGGCTGTTTCCGGTGACAATCGCCGCAGGCGATGGCGAGGTGGCCGCCTTCCAGCGGGAAGCGCGTCTGGTTGTGGCGGGAGAGTGTGAATTTGGCCGGCTGGAAACGGTCCACCGTATGGCAGGACTCGCAACGGTTCCCGTGCTCCGCATCCGCGAATTGGCCGGCATGTGGGTCACGGTGGCAGTCTAAGCACTCCTGATACCGAACCTTATAAAGGGTGGCCGCGCGGGCAGGCAGGTGGCACTTGTCGCAGGCGACGGCAGCATGCTTGCCGAGCAGTGGATACAGGCTTTTGGCGTGCGACGACACGGTATAGGTGGCGGACTTCCAGCCATCCGCGGTATGGCAACTTGCGCAGTCGCCGGAATCGGCGCGTGCGGCGAATTGCCCCCCATGGATGTCCTGGTGGCAGGCCTTGCATTGCACGTGCGCCACCGGGGCCTTGAAGTCGGAGGTCTTGTGACACTTGTCGCAGGTCGCTGGCGCATGCTTGCCGAGCAGTGGGAATTTTGTCTTGGAATGGTCGAACGACGAGACGGTATTGCGCGCCGGCTTCCAGGCGGCCTCGTTGTGACAGGAATTGCAGCCGGCGGCAAACGAACCGCGATGCGGGTCCTTGTGACAATCGGCGCACTGAGCGAAGGGAATGCCGGTGTAGCGGACGACCTTAGATGCGGCGTTCGGCGAGGGCAGCGCGCCATGGCACTTGGCGCACTCCACCTTGGCATGGGCGCCGGCGAGTTTGTATTTGGCGGTGGAATGGTCGAACCGCGTGATATCTTTCCATTTGGCGGCCGTGTTGGCGACCGTGTGACAGCGCTCGCATTTATCGCCCAACTGGCCCTTATGCTTATCCTCGTGGCAGGCAGCGCAAGCCGTGCTTAACCCGAGGTAGGTGCGGCGCAGATCCTTCATGAGGATGCCCTTGCGGGCGGCGGGAGGAATCCGGTCGGGAGTGTGGCAGCGGTCGCACTTCAAACCGTTGTGACCGCCTTCCAGCGGATACCCCGTCTTACGATGATCGAAATCCTCGAGGCTCACATCCCAGCGGATGGGGACGAACTTCTCGCCGTTATGTTCGGAATGGCATTTCCCGCATTGGTCGTCGCGCCGCGTCTGCCCCATCAAGGATGGGTGCAGCCCCTGGTTGGCAGTGAGCCGCTGCTTGATCTCCGCGTGACAGCCAGTACACTTCAGCTTATGCTCGCCGCCGCCGCCGATGTGACAACTGGTGCAGTGGGTGGGCCCGTCGAGTTTGGCATGGGCTTTGGACAATGCGCCGGGAGAGAACTGGGCAACAGCGAGCGCCGGAAAAACACACAGCGCGAGCAGTAGCTTTGTAACCGCCATTCCCCATAGTTCATCACCCTTTGAGCGCTTCACTTAGTAGTATTGAATGCATCCGGCGCAATTCTAGTTTCATCTTTGTTTTGCAGATAGTTGAGCGACTTTCCGCCGCACTTCCGACGGCCGGGAGGCGGCGAATCGCCGCATGTTTTCCGTTTGAGCAGATACGATCCGCCAGTACCATGCCAACATTGTCAGAGCATGTCGCGCGGCGAACGTCTTCGATGGGAGTATAATACTGCAATGCGTCGAGGGCTTGCGATACTGCTGGTGGCGCTCTTCAGCTTTTCGCCGATCGCTCCGGCAGTGTTCGCTTCGGATGGGGATTCCAGGCTTCCTGCCTGCTGCAGGCGCGGCGGGAAGCATGGTTGCGCGATGATGGCGAGCCAACCGGCATCGCCGTCAGGCCACGCCGTGCAGGCTGCCCCATGCCGTTTCTTTCCGCTCGCCAAGGCGATTTCACCTGGCCGAACCGTAAGTCTACCGCCTGCTTCTCAGGCGATGGTTGCCGGACTCCTCAGTCATCCGATTTCCCGCTCTCAGGCGGAGTCCGTTTACCGAATACCCTACCATCGCGCCGGTCAGCAACGGGCGCCTCCTATTTCCCCCTTATAAGTCCGATTCCGGTTTTCCATTGGTCTGGGTCTTAGAGAGTTGCGCCGCTGGGTGGCACAACTCATAACAGCAACAGAAACAGAGGGGGATATCCAGTGAAACATGTAAAATGGCCCTATAGGTTCATCTGTGTCTTTATAGTTCTAGTACAAGCCGCGATTTGGGCCGCGGTTTTTGGCTCGGTTCGCGGGGTGGTTCACGATCCCGACCATCGCCCGGTTCCGGGAGCGGAAGTACTGGTGAAATCCAGCACGTCGGACTACGTCCGGAAACTTACCGTGGATGCCGATGGAGGCTTCGAAGCGACGGCTCTGCCAGTGGGAGCATACCTTGTGACGGTGCGCAAAGAGGGCTTCGCCCCGGCGGAAAAGGCAGCCGTGATTGCGTCGGGGAGCGCTCCCGTGCTCCATTTCCAACTCATGATTGGCGCGCGGAACGAGCAGATCGCCGTTTCAGACGGCGCGCTGGCGGTGAACCCGGAGCAGATGACTCCCACCACGATCGTCAGCCGCGCCGAAATCGCCATGACACCAGGCGCGGACCTGAGCAATAGTCTGACGGCGATTACCAATTACGTACCGGGATCATGGATATCGCACGATCAACTTCATGTGCGCGGCGGACACCAGGTGACCTGGGCGATCGACGGCGTTCCTATCCCGAATACCAACATCGCGAGCAATGTCGGGCCGCAGATCGACCCCAAGGATATCGACTATCTGGAAGCTCAGCGCGGCGGTTATTCCTCGGCCTACGGCGACCGCACGTACGGCGTATTCAACGCGGTGCCGAGAACCGGCTTCGAGCGGAACAACGAGGGCGAGTTGTTCACGACTTTCGGCACGTTCCACCAGACCAACGACCAGGTCAATTTCGGCAGCCACACCGAGAAGTTCGCGTACTATGCCAGCGTCAATGGCAACCGCAGCGATTACGGGCTGGAAACCCCGGGTCCGGATGTCTTGCACGACCGCGTGTGGGGGCTGGGTGGAATGGGGACGCTGGTATACAATCGCGACGCCAACAACCAGTTCCGCTTCGTCACTTCGCTTCGCCGGGACGATTATCAAATACCGAATGACCCCGATGCCCAGGCGGCCGGCGTCCGCGATGTGGAGCGGGAGCGCGACGCGGTGGCAAGTTTCTCCTGGGTGCACACGGTGCAACCCGGCCTGCTGCTCACCGTCTCGCCGTTCCACCACTACAATCGAGCCAACTACGACGGCGGCCCGAAGGACACGCCGGTCAGCACCACGCAGCATCGGGGTTCGGAGTACGCGGGAGGTCAAATCGCTCTGAGCGCGGTGACGAAAGAGCACAACGCGGTGATGGGGATGTATGGCTTCGGGCAGCATGACGACGAGTCCGTCGGTCTGATCGCCAATGACGGTTCCGGACTAACGCTAGCGCAAAGCAAGATCGCCACGGGCAACCTGGAGGCATTATTCCTGGAGGACCAATACAAAGTGCTGCCGTGGCTCACGCTGACCGGGGGAGCGCGCGTTACACACTTCAGCGGCGCGATCTCGGAGAATGCGGCGAGCCCGCGGATTGGCGCGGCCGTTCGCATCCCGCGCTTGAACTGGGTGCTGCGGGGGTTCTGGGGCGCGTACTACCAGGCGCCGCCACTCTCCACGGTGAGCGGCCCGCTGCTGAGTTACGCCGTGTCGCAAGGGCTTGGCTTCATCCCGCTGCGGGGAGAACGCGACCAGGAGCACCAGTTCGGACTCATGATTCCGCTTCACGGGTGGGCGCTGGACGTGAACAATTATCACCAGCGCGCCCGGAATTATTTCGATCACAACGCGATCGGCGGCTCGAACGTCTTCTTCCCGCTCACGATCTCGGGCGCGAGGCTGTACGGATGGGAGGTCACCCTCCGTTCGCCGAGGATTGCGCGCCGGGGAGAGGTCTACCTCACCTACGCCTACGCGCATGCCGAGGGGACGGGCGCCATCAGCGGCGGCTTGACGGATTTCTCGCCTCCCGCCAGCCGCTACTTTTTGCTGGACCACGATCAAACGCAGACGCTGCACGCGGGGTTCAATTTCAGCCTCCCAAGGCGAGCCTATGCGGGAGGCAGTATGTACTACGGCTCCGGATTCACCGACGGAGCGAGCGATGTGCCGGCGCACTTGCCGGGCCACACCACATTCGATCTTTCAGCCGGCAAACCAATTGCCGAAAACCTGACACTCTCCGTCACGGCGCTCAATCTGACGAACCGCCGCTACCCGCTCGACAACAGTCTGACATTCGGCGGCACGCACTACGGGGAACCCAGACAGATCTACGTTCAGATGAGATACCGGTTCCATTGGTAAGATCCCTTCGGGCGGCGGCAAGCTGAAGCATGCCCCACCCACTCGCCTTTGAGGTATTCTGTACCAATGCAACCAATCCAACCAGATCAAGCCGGCTTCCTGCTGCATGGCGTCTATCTTCCGGGGCTGAAGAACGAAAACCGCATCACGACGAGCGTAATCGAAGCAATTCCGCCGGACAAGGGCGACTACCGTCCGGACACAATCTCAAAGAGCGCGCTGGAACTGGCCTGGCACATCACGGCTACGGAAATGCGGTTTATGGATGCCCTGCCGGCGGGGGAGTTCGATTTCACCCCCAGGCCCCGGCCTGATTCCATCAAAAACTCGCACGATCTGGCAGCCTGGTACGCGGACAACTTCGCGCCGCGTTTCGAGAAGCTGACGAAACTCACGAATGAGGAACTGGTGAAGATCGTGGACTTCCGGGGCGTGTTCCAGTTGCCCGCGGTGATGTACCTGGGCTTCGTGCTGCATCACTCGATTCACCATCGGGGGCAGTTGTCGATGTATCTGCGGCCAATGGGGGCGAAAGTGCCCGCCATCTACGGCGAAAGCTACGACTCCGCCGAGGCCCGCAAGGCCGCGAAATAGAGGGCTTGAGCGTATTGCCTATGATCATGCGGAGATTCGGCAACCGCCGGCCGGCGCGGTCTCGTGTTACGACCTGGCGCGCGACCTTGCCGGGACGGTGAAGGGCGCAGTCGAGATCCAGAATATTGATGGAGGAAAAAATGGGTCGCGTATTGTTGGTCGCAGTTTTGTTCACCATTGGGACGACGGCTCAGCAACTCACCGTGGTCCCGTCCACCATTAAGGGTGTAGAACTGGTTGGCCCTGAGTCCCCGAACTTCGAGGCGCTTGTGACGCAAATTGTGGGTACCGACCGGCCCATAGGATTTGCGGCAGCGTTGCCGTACGCCTTGGTGATACGGAACAGTACATCGGAGGCCATCGCGGCCATCGATACGGTGTGGACGACGACGGATCGGATTCTCTTGAACGCCACAGATGCGATGTTTAATAAGGCGATCTTGTATGTGAAGCCGGGACAGGCTGTCGTGGCGAGTCCACCGGGCATCCTGCAGAACCAGAGGCAAATGCAGATATTCGCAAACGGCACGACAGAAAGCCATCGACTCGAGAATTTTCGGAATCCTGGGAACGTAACAGTTGCAATTGATGCCGTTGTGTTCGAATCGGGGCAATTTGTGGGAGCGGACCGCTACGGTGCTTTCGAGCAATGGGAGGCTCAGATCCAGGCCCCGAGGGACTTGGCCAGTACCGTTTTGCAGAAGCAGGGCAGTCAGAATATCCGCGAAATCGTGAGCTGGCTTGAGGGACTGGCAGCGATCCGTCGGCTTCCGGCAGACGCCCATTCGGTGGAGACTATTTTGGCAGCTCGCGTTCTGCTTGCGGTGTACCGAGGCGGGGGGGAGGCGGCATTGTACTCTCGGGCTAAGAGCATGGTCGACGCTCCTGTTTTCCCATTGCACCGCTAGTTCTTCCGCATGTGCTTGGTGTCGAGCGCAAGCATTCCGCTCGATTAGGGCTGTGACGGCGTTACCGGAAACTGGCGAGGCCACATGAGCGAGAACTCGCGTCGGTGCGCCGGAATGGAGCCGCGGGACGGTAGTGCGTGTGGCCGGCACGCCATTACTCCAGCAGCACTTTGAGTACGCCTCGTTGGGCGGCGCGGGCAAAGGCTTGCGGGGCTTCGGCGAGGGGGAAGCGGGCGGCGATCAGCTCCTCGACACGGACCAGCGGGTGATTGAGCAGGGGCAGCGCAGCCTCGAACCGGCCGCAGCGGGAGCCGACCAGGGTAAGCTCGTTGACGATGATGGGGGCGGTATCCACGGGGACCGCGCCGTGCACGGTGGATTTCAGGATGACGGTGCCGCGGGGACGGGCCATGGCCGCGGCGGAGCGCAGGCCTTCGGGGCTGCCGGTGGCATCCACCACCCAATCGTAGGCGGCGATGGGGAGGGCACCGGCGGCGATCTCCGTGACCACGCCCGCGCCGGCGGCGATGGCCAGTTTGGCGGCGTGACGGCCGAACTGGTGGACGCGGTAGCCGTGGGCGTTGAGGACCAGGGCGACGAGCAGGCCCAGTTTGCCATCGCCCAGCACGGCGACCGGATCGCCCAGGGGGATGGCGACCTGATCCAGGATCTCGCAGGCGGCGGCCAGGGGCTCCAGGAACACGGCACGGTGTGTGGGGACGTCGTCGGGGAGGACGTGCAGATTGCGCTCCGGGAGGGTGAAGAACTCGGCGAAGGCGCCGGGGTGCTTGACGATTCCCAGCACGGTGCGGTTGGGGCAGTGGCGTCCCACGCCCTGGCGGCACCATTCGCAATGCGCGCAGGCGAGGTTGATTTCGCCGGCCACGCGTTTGCCGATGAGGGCGGGGGCGCCGGCTTCCACCACCTCGGCGACGAACTCGTGGCCGGGCGTTCCGGCGAAGGCGTAGTAGCCGCGCTGCAGTTCGAGATCGGTATTGCAGATGCCGCCGGCCAGCAGGCGGAGGAGAGCGAACCCCTCGGGACGCGGCGGAACCGGCAGGTTGCGGATGGTGACGGCGCCATCCTCCAGGTGAACTGCGATCATGCCCTTTATAATAGAGCTTCATGCCTGCGGAACTAGCCTGTATCGAAGAGCGGTGCCGCGCGCGGTTCGCCATTACCGAGATCCTGTACAATTGCCCGCAATGCGGCGGTTTGCTGGAAGCGGTGTACGGCAAACCGGCGCAGTCCGCCAATGAGTTGAAGTCCTTGTGGCGCGCGCGCCGCTGCTCCAACGCTCCGTTGGACCAGAGCGGCGTCTGGCGCTACCGCGAGTTCATCCCGTTCCTGGATGACCTTTCGCAGGTGGTGACGCTGCGGGAAGGCTGCACGCCGCTGCTGCCGGGCCGGCTGGCCGCGGAGTACGGCGGCCTGGACGCGCTGGTGTTCAAGCACCAGGGATTCAACCCGACCGGGTCTTTTAAGGATAACGGGATGACCTGCGGCGCCTCACAGGCGGTGCGGCTGGGAGCGACGCGCGTGGCGTGCGTTTCCACCGGGAACACCTCGGCTTCGATGGCGGCGTACGCCAGCGCGGCGGGCTTGCAGCCGGTGATTTTCATTCCGTACGGCAACATCGCGTTCGGCAAGCTGGCGCAGGCGTTGGAGTACGGCGCCAAAACGATTCAGGTGGAGGCGAATTTCGACCAGATTCTGGCGCTGGTGCGGCAGGTGGCGGAACGGTTGGGGATCTACCTGTTGAACTCGATCAACCCATTCCGCATTGAAGGCCAGAAGACCATCATGGCGGAGATGCTGGACCAGCGCGATTGGAGCGTGCCGGACTGGGTGGTGCTGCCGGGCGGCAATCTGGGCAACATCTCGGCATTTGGCAAGGGACTGAGGGAACTCAAGGAGCTTGGCTTGATCGACCGCCTGCCGCGGCTCGCCGTGGTGCAGGCGGCCGGCTCGGCGCCGTTCTACGACCTGATGCATTCGGCCGACCGTTCGCGGCTGCACGCCGTCGAGCATCCGGAAACCCTGGCGACGGCCATCAAGATTGGCGACCCGGTGTCCTGGCCGAAGGCACTGCACGAACTGGATGTCAGCGATGGCGTGGTGGAGAAGGTGACGGAGCAGGAGATCGCGGATGCGAAGGCGGTGATCGGCAGGTGCGGAATCGGCTGCGAGCCGGCATCGGCGGCCACACTGGCTGGGATCCGTAAGCTGATTTCGGCAGGAGTAATGCGGCGGGACGCGGACGTGGTAGCGGTACTTACCGGTAATGTCCTAAAAGATCCGGAATACATTCATCAGTACCATACGGGAGTACTATTGAGCAATTCATATGGGTTGATCACGGCCACGTATGGCAATCCACCTGTAGTATTTCCCAACGATGCTGACAGAATTGCTGATTTATTAGACAGTTAACCAGTACATACCCTCATTTAAGGGCAGTACGCACCCCTAAAATGGCTTCGGTGTTATCCTCCTATTCCTATTGTTAATTATTAAGCGGTCTGGTACATCTGTACTATGTTCGCGAAGAAAGTACGCTCAGGCTCCTCGTCCAGACCGGTTTATCGTAAAGAGTTGGAGTACCTGTACGCACGCCGCTCGACTGTCGACGCCCTCATCGAATGTTTGGAGCAGTACGACCGCTGCCGGACGATTCGGGTGTGTGAGAGCCAGCGAAAGTCGGGCTGACGGTGCGCGGACAGTGCTCTTAGCGAAGGGCGCGGATTCTGGCGCTCAACTCGGCTTCCCCGGCCGCACCGGGATGGTAGTAGCGGACTACGCCGGCGCGATCAATCAACACCAGCGTGGGCGTAGTGCTGGCGCCGTAGGCGATGAAATTCGACGCGCTGAGGGGAACCGGCATATCGGGTAGCGCGGCATAATAGCGGCGGCGAACTTCCTCGATGTAGCGCTTTTCCTTGTCGGGCGGGGAATCTTCGCCGCCGGCGACATACCCATAGAGCCGGGAGGGACCGATCAGGACCAGTCCCCGCGGTGCGAAGGTGCGCTGAATATTGGCCAGGATGGCCACCTCGGCTTTGCAGTCGCCGCACCAGTGCGCCCAGAAGAAGAGCAGGACAGGGTGTCCGCGCAACGCGGCGAGGGAGGGCGGCCGGGCGCCCAGCCACTGAGCGGCGCTCAGATCGAGCGGCGGCGCGGGTTTGCCCTCCAGGCCCAGCAGGTTGATGTTCTTGCGAATGCGCTCTTGGAGAGAAGTGCCAGCGAACTGTTTGAGTTGGGCTTGCAGGTAGTCGATGGCCTCGGCGCGCTCGCCGCGTGCGGCCAGCACCTGGGCGTGGACCTCGACGGCGGCGCCGGCGGCAGTAGGCAGCCAGGGGTCGTCGTCCAGCTTCTGGCCAATGGTGAAGCGGGAGACCATTTTGGCGGCTTCGGCGGCGAACGCATCGGCCTGATCGAGGTTCCTGGCTTCCAGGGCGGCGCGGGCGAGCCAGGAGAGAGCTGCCGCCAGTTCCGGGGATGCCGGGTTGTGGGCCTGCCAGGAGCGCGCCACCCGCTCGGCGCCCGGCAGATCGTGCTGGGCGATCGAACGGCGCACGCCGTTGACTACGGAGACCGGCTGGGCCAGGGCGAACAGGGCCAGGGCAAGAGCGAGCGCGAGGCGGCGTTTCACAGCAGGTGCTCCGCCACAAAAGCGGCTTCGGCCGCGTTGCGAACCCGGTAGTCGAGCCTGCCCGCCATGGCTTTGGCGATGGCGCGAACGGTTTCGCCGGGCTCGCCGCGGTAGCGGAAGCTGAGGGTGATCTGGAAATACCGGGAAGTAGAGGCCATTTCGTCGAGGTCCTTTTCGGCGACGGGTCCGGGACAGACCAACTGGGGGAGGTGGCCGCGTTCCTTCATGGATTCCAGGGCGGAGCGAAGGCATTGCGGGGTCATGGGGCCTGCCGCGTCCAATTCGAGGTCAAAGCCGCGGGCGATCTTCAGGGCGGCGCGGGCGTTTCGAATCTGCTGGTACACCTTTTCGGCCTGGTCGAGTCCGGCGCCGGTGGCAGAAAGCACGACGACGTAGCGGCTGAAGCCTTCCCGTCCGTCAAGGTTGGCAGGCGGACCCAGAGGGTACCCCGCCTGCCCCACCGTGTACGCGGAGCGCCAGCCGGCCCGGATGGCGGCATGCATGGCGGCGTGATAGTCCCCGGCCAGGGCGGCGAAATTCTTGCCGGTACGTTTTTGGATGGCGTGGAAAGTGTCGAAGGCCGCCGGATAGCCTTCCTCGACGGTGATGGTGGTGCGCGCGCCCTGCGGCCCCGGATAGAATGCCGGATTGATGCGCGCGGCAAAAATCTCCACGTTCTGGCGCGCGTGCGGGCCGAAGGGAATCGCGTTGATGACCATTTCCGACCCGTTGGGGCGGCGCATGCGTCCGATGAGCAGCGGATGGTGGTAAATGCCGCTGGTGGGCGCGGCGGCCAGCGCGATGTGAAGCAAAAGGGGGAAAGTGAGGGGATTCCTGGTGGACGCGTCGATGGCGAGGTAGTAGACCGAGTGATGGACCGGGTCGCGCTCCAGCGAGCCGAAATAGGGAGAGATGGTCTGGAGTTTGAGCGCTGCGGCGCGGGCGGCGAGGCGGTTG
Organism: Bryobacterales bacterium; assembly: GCA_003136215.1. Lineage (GTDB taxonomy): Bacteria > Acidobacteriota > Terriglobia > Bryobacterales > Bryobacteraceae > Solibacter. The sequence continues at coordinate 2,812 of PLDO01000262.1, read as the reverse complement.
CGCACGTCGCCGGACAGGGGTTTGCCCTCGGCGTGGTCGAAAATCAGGTTAGCCACTTCCGCCGCCTCCGCGGGGCGCAGCGGCAGTTCCAGGGGAACGGGGGTCACGCTCTTACTCTACAGCAGCCCGTCAATCAGCCGGGTCATGCGCGGATCCATCCAATCGGCCGGCTCGGCGAGCTTTTGCAGCACCTTGCCTTTGGCATCGATGATGTAGGTTTCCGGGTACATGAACGTTCCGTAGTCCTCGTGCAGCTTGTTTTCGCGGGCGTAGAGGAATGCCGGATTGAACTTCTTGAGAAAGGCGCGGTAGGCATTCTCGTCCTTGTCCACGCTGATGCCGAGGACGACCACTCCCTTGGAGGCGTAGGCGGCGGCGAACTGGCTGAGCGAGGGGGTTTCCTGCACGCAGGGGGGACACCAGGTGGCCCAGAAGTTGAGCACCAGGATTTTGCCCCCGAAGTTGGGCAAGGATACGGTACGGCCGTTATCGGCGCGGATGGTGAATTCCGGCGCCGCATCGCCGGCAACGACCACGCGTTCGTGGATGCCGGAGTAAATGAAAAAGACGAGGACGGCGGAAAGCAGCACAATGCCGCCTCGCAACAGACGGTCGGTGTTAGAACTTGGCATGGCGGACTATAATCTAATTGTATCTCCTAACGCCCTGCCGGCGTCAAAAAAGCACCAATGGTGATCACCCGCAAAGTAGAGTTTTCGGCCTCCCATGTTTGCAGGGACCCGCGCCTTTCCGACGAGGAAAACCAGCGGATCTACGGGATGTCGGCGAATCCGCACGGTCATGGGCACAACTACGTGGTGGAAGTCAGTCTGCGCGGCGACCCCGATCCGGTGACGGGGATGGTGCTCGACCTGAAGGAGTTGAAGGCCATTCTGGAGCGTGAGATTGTAGTGCCCTACGATCACCGCTTCCTGAACTACGAGGTGCCGCCGTTCGACCGTGAAGTGCCCACCACGGAGAATATCGCGCTCGACATCTGGCGCCGCCTGGAGCCGCGGTTGAGCGAGGGCCGCGGGAAACTGCACGCCGTCCGCGTCTACGAGACCCCGGACCTGTACGTGGATTATTTCGGAGAGACCGCGTGTTCCGCGTGACCCGGCGGTATGCATTCGCCGCGTCGCACCGCCTGCACTCCGGGGAGCTGAGCGCGGAAGAGAATCGCCGGCTGTACGGCAAATGCAACAATCCGCATGGCCACGGGCACAATTACGTGGTGGAGGTGACCGTGCGGGGGCCGCTCGATGGAGCGACGGGCCGGGCGGTGGACATCGCCGCACTGGACGAACTGGTGGCGCGGGATGTGGTGCGGCCGTTCGACCACCGCAACCTGAACCGGGAAGTGGCCGTGTTTGCCGGCGTCGTGCCCACCTCGGAGAATCTGGGATTTGAGATCTGCCGCAGGCTGAAGCGGGATTGGAACCAGGTGTTTCCGGGCAAGTGGCCGAAGCTGGAGAAGATCCGCATCGGTGAGACCGCGCGGAACATCTTTGAAGTGAGTGCCGATGAAATCGAATAAAGCCGTTGTCAAGATGATGAACCCGCCGACCGGGGAGGAGTCGATCGCTCCGCTGGTGGAGGAAATGCTAGGCCGCCTGGGCGAGGATCCGAAGCGCGATGGCCTGGTCCGCACGCCGCTGCGGGTGGACAAGGCCCTGCGCTTTCTGACCTCCGGCTACCAGATGAAGATCGAGGAGATTCTGAACGGCGCGTTGTACGAGGTGAAGTACGACGAAATGGTGGTGGTGCGGGACATCGAGTTCTTCAGCCTGTGCGAGCACCACATGCTGCCGTTCTACGGCAAGATGCACGTGGCCTACCTGCCGCAGAAGAAGGTGATCGGGCTGAGCAAGATTCCACGCATCGTGGACATGTTCGCGCGGCGCCTGCAGATTCAGGAGCGGCTGACGCAGCAGGTAGCGCAGACGGTGCAGGAAGCCATCAAACCGCTGGGTGTGGGGGTGATCTGCGAAGCGCGCCACTTCTGCATGATGATGCGCGGCGTGGAGAAGCAGCACTCGGGGGCGATGACGAGCGCCATGCTGGGGGCGTTCCGGGATCGCAAGGATACCCGCGACGAGTTCCTGGCGCTGGTGAATCACCGGGGGAATGGGTACTGAGGTGGGACAGGCCTCCTGGCCTGTCCTGGTCTTATACAAACGCGTGCGCGTTCGGCATACCGGAACGACAGGCCAGGAGGCCTGTCCTACGCCCCCACCTGAAGGTGGAGCGGCGCAATGTTACAATGAAATCAATGAAAAGTGCGATTGGTTTGTTAATGGGCTTTGTCTTGGGGGGAGGGTGCCGTTATCTGGAGATTCCGGTGCCAAGTCCGCCGAAATTACTGGGGGCGCTGCTGGTGGTGGCGACCACGATCGGGTACATGACTGTGGACAATTACCTCAGTAAGCCAGCCGATTCGAAGCCACCGGTGGTCACGGCTACGGCCGTCCGGTAATCCGGCGGCGCAACAAATCGAGTGCCATCTGCGCGGCGAAGGTTCGGATGCGTTGCCGGTCGCCCAGGAACTGCCGCTGCACGGTGGCAGTGCCGGCGGCGTCGGCGAGCCCCACGTACATGGCGCCCTTGGGGACCTTTTCGGTACCGGCTTCCGGTCCGGCGACGCCGGTGACGGACAGGGCATAGGTGGATTTGGTGCGGCGGCGCGCTCCCAGGGCCATGGCTTCGGCGGTTTCCCGGCTCACGGCGCCGTGTTCGGCGAGGATCTCCGGACTGACGCCGAGCAACTCCATCTTCATGGCGTTGTTGTAAGTGATGAAGCCACCCACGAAGT
>PLDO01000333.1 GCA_003136215.1 Bryobacterales bacterium | reverse complement strand
TGGCCACCACGATCATCATGCCGAAGAGAAGGATGATGGTGTCGTAGTTGATGGCGGCGTACGCTTCCTCCACGGTGAGGACGTTGAAGGCCAGCATGAGGCTGGCGCCGACGATGGCCGCGCCGGTGCGATCCACGCGGAGGAACGGGATGCGGCCGAGGGCGAGCGTGAGATAAGTGGCGGCGAAAATGAGGACGGCGGCGATCAGAATTCCATTGTCTCACCCGGCCTGGACGGCCCAAATCTCGTCAATGACGAGCAAGCACCCGCTGCCGGCAGCCTACAATGGGAATAGTGGCTCCGCTCGCGGGGCTTGGTTCGGGAGTTCATGAAATGACGGAAGAGGAAAAAGAGAAAGCAAAAGCTACGGCAGCGGCGGGGGTGGGCGCTGGTGTCGGCACCGCCGGCGGCGCCTCGCTCGGCGTCCTGGAACTGGCCGCTCAAGGGGTTGTGACCGGTTTATCCGCCGGCCTGGTAATCGGGCTTGGCGCGGTGGCCGGCGCGGCGCTTGGCCTGGCCGGCTACGGCGTCTACCGCAGTATCAAGAAGAAACGGAAAAGTTGACCTCCGCGCCGGCCCTCGCGCTTACTTCGCCCGGCTAACGTCAATTTTGCCGCTCAGGGTTTGACCTTCGGCGGACATGTGCGCTTCGCCCGTAATCCGGTCCGCTGCCAGCACGAGGTCGATTTTCAGCGTGTGTCCCTCGTGGTCGGCTTCCAGGGTAATCTTGTCGCCCTCAATCTTGCCCTTCTGGATGGGGAATTGCTCATCCTCGTTTGGTCCCACGGTGCCGCTGATCTCCGTGCCGCTTTGCTTGAGCATAAACAGGGCGCCGGTCTCCTTCGTTTCGCCATTCGGGCCGGTCATGTGGAAACTGCCAGACCATTTCCCGGTCACGTCAACGTCTGCTACCGCTGCGCATGCAAGAGCGGCCAGCACAAATAAGCACAAAAGTGTTCTCATGGTTCCCCTCGGCAGATAAGACGGTAACGGAACGCAAAAGTTCCAGGCCGGATGGCACTTTCTTCGTAAACTCTGCGAAGTGGAACACGCCGGCCGGTGCCGCGGGTTTACTTCTTCGTCGCCGACCACGTCGCTTGGTCGTCGAAGCCCGCGTATACAGCCGTGCCCTTCATGAGCGTCGGGCTTTCGATGGTGCCTTGGTAGCTGACCTTGATGGTCTGGCCGCCGGCGTCGCCTTCGAATCCGAACTCGATGGTCTTTCCCTTTACCGACCCGGTGATCTTGGCTTCACCGAAAATCTGGCTGTTGAATGTTCCGGTGAGTTGTTCGCCCTTCTGCTGCAGGACGACAGTCGGGGTCCCGGAGCCCTGGCTCGTCTCCACAGTTACTTGCCAGGTGCCGGAGACATCCTCCGCAAACGCGAAAGACATGCAAAGCAGTAGCGCGCAGATCAGTCTGAGCATGGTTCCTCCACGCTTACAGTATCAGACACGCTATCGGAGTTGCGTCAATCGACGGAGCGACGGCGGCGGATGAGCCACGGCTCGATGGCGCCGGGGTTCTCCAGAATTTCGGCTTCGAGCTCCTGGAATTGGGAATCGAGGACGACGCGCTCGATGGCGGCTCCGAGTGACTCATCACCGGTCTCCGCGCGCTTCTGCTCGATGAGGGCCAGAACTGCCTCGGCGAGCTTCAATCTGTCTACCGCGTTGCTCATAGCCCTTGCCTCCTGCTCATATAGACGAATAAACAAGCCGGAAGTTGCAGAGATATTTGCAGTGGGCGGCGATTAGGCCCCCATGCGCGGCAAACGGACTTGGGACGTCTACTTCTTCACGGCCACGGTTTGATCCCCGTCAAAGTAGGCCAGGTACGTGCTCCCGGCCGGCGCCAGCGATTCCTTGCCGCGATGCCCCGGCGGCTCGATATTTTTTTCGTTCTTATCCGTGGCCCGCCCCGGCGCCGACTTTACCTTGAGCTTTGTCCCGTCCACCGCGTCGGCCGCAATCAGCCGGAACATCGGCTTGCCCCCGCGACCTAGAATATTCTTCTTGCCCGCCGCCAGCACTTCGCCCGTCACCGCCGCGCCCTTGGCGATCACCACCGCGCCATCCACCGCGTAATCCTTCGCCGCCTCGAAGTGTAGGGCCAGCCCCTCCGCGGGATCGTTGGGCACTTCCTCCATCAGGGTGATCTCGAAGGGCACGCCGCCGATCACCGGCACCGTTCGCCTGTCCGCCGCCCGGGCAGCCGCCGCCGGAACCGCCGTCGCCGGAACCGCCGGGGACGGAACCGCCGGGGCTCCGGCGCCCGCGACCGATTTGTGCATGGCATCGATCACCGCCGCCGGTACCGACGCTTTCGAAAGTTCGATGATCGCCTCCGTGGAAAGATCGAACTTCGTCTTTGACGCCCTGATGTGGCCGATGATCACCGCGTCCGGCACGTGCGCCTCCACCATGTCCAGCACGCCCTGATTGGTGAGCACGCTGCCGCCGTGCGTCTCCGGCGCCGGCGCGTCCGGCACGTTGGGTGGCGCCGGCGAGGTCGCGATGTTTAGCCCGGGAACTTCCACGCCGCGTTGCGTGATGTGCACTTCCTTCGACCCGCCGCACGTTTTCCAATACACGATACTCAGTCCGATGACGATCCAGATCCACTTGCTGCGGCGCTTCCGCGGCGGAGCCGCGGGAGCCGCCACCGGCGCCGGCGCTTGTGAAGATTCGCGCGGCGGCTGCCACGCGGGCGCTTGCGATACCGGCCTTCCCAGCGGCGCCACGAAGCCGGGATTGCTCATCACCCCCGAATCCAGCTTCGCCTTCTGCGCCGCCAGCACCGTGTACATCACCTGCGTGCTCTGCCAGCGGTCCTTGGGATCCTTGCGCAGCGCCAGCGTAACGATCTCCACCAGTTCCGGCGGTACGTCCGCCACCAGTTCCGCAATCGGCTTTACCTCGTCGCGCAGAATCGCCGTGAGCGTGGTGATCGCCGAATCGCCCGGGAACGCCTTCGTCCCCGTCAGCATCTCGTACATCACCACGCCGAAGGAGAAGATGTCGCTCCGCGCGTCCAACTTCTTGCCCTGCGCCTGCTCCGGCGACATGTAGGCCACCGTCCCCAGGATCGAGCCTTCCACCGTCAGCGGCGCCGCCTCCAGGGTCTGCGTCTCCTCGGTGAGTTCCGTTGCCGCATTGATCTTCGCCAGGCCGAAATCCAGAATCTTCACCAGCCCGGAATCCGTCACCATCACGTTGCCTGGCTTCAGGTCGCGATGGATAATTCCCGCCGCGTGCGCCGCGCGCAGGGCGTCCGCCATCTGCGTGCTGTATTGCAGCGTCTTGGCGACGCCAACTCCGCCCGGCGGAATCAAATCGGCCAGCGTCTTGCCGCTCACCAGTTCCATCACCATGTACTCGTTGTCGTCATCCGACACAATGTCGTAGATGGTGATGATGTTGGGGTGATTCAACCCGCTTGCGGCCTGAGCTTCCTGGATGAACCGCCGCCGCCGCTCCGAATCGCCCGCGCTGGCGTTGGTCAGTGCCTTGATGGCGACCATGCGATGCAGCCGCGCATCCTGGGCCTTGTAGATATCGCCCATCCCGCCGGCGCCCAGTTTCTCGACAATCTGATAGTGCGAAATAGTGCGACCGATCACCAGACCAGTTTGTCACACCCGTCACGCCTTCAGCAGCCTCCCGTGCCGCCGCCGGCTTCGCTATACGGCTGCCGTCGCCCGCCGGGCCGCCCTGCGGCTCTTCCCGGCGAGCCATAGCGCCGACATCGCGATCATCATCAAGGTGACGATGACGGTGGCCAGCGCCCCTTGCGGGATGGAGAGCGTTCGTTTGATGGGGGCTACCAGCGATCCATAGACGATCATGACGTGAACCCAGTAGACCTGTAGCGAGTTCTTGCCCATGGCCTGCATCCAGCTCCAGCCGGGACCCACGCCGTATTCGGTCCACAGATAGGCGGCCGCCATGATCATCATGCAAATCCCCACGCGGATCACCACCAGCGCCGGGCTGTCGTTCCAGAAACTCGCGTTGGTGTAAACGGAATAGGGAATGTTTGAGAAATACTGACCGATGAAGATCAGGGCGAAGCCGACCAGCATGGACCACTGCATGATGCGTTCGAAGCGCTCAGCCGCGGCGCGCTTCACCACCGTGCCGATGGCCTGTCCGAAAGCGATGTAGGCCGCACAGGGAAAGAACGGGAACCTGCCCCGCCCGTGGCCGGGAACCAGATACTCCTGCAGCAGCGCCGGCGTGCCGCCCCACGGCAGATTGGTCATCAGAGGAGCCGCCGCGGCGATCAGCAGACCGGCGGCCACGGCAAAGCGGGTGCGGGAGTTAGAGGGGAACATGGCCAGCGCCGCCAGCGCCGCCATGCCCACACCCATGCAGTTCAGAATGTCCACCTTGGTCAGCTCCGAGAGGTTGGCGTGAGGCACGCTGAACAGCCAGTTGGTGAAGCGGAAGGTGAACGCGATGGCCAGGATATAGGCGGCTCGTTTGAGCGAGATCAGCCAGCGGCGGAGCGGCTTGGGCTCACGGCGCGCCAGGCTTTCCATCTGGAAAGCCGTGGTCATTCCCGCCATGAGCAGGAACAAAGGCGCCGCCATGCCCCCGACGAACTGCGTGAGGACATACGGTCCGCCGTCGTGCAGATCCACCCGCGTGAACGAATTAAAGGTGTGGCACTGGATCATGATGACTACGGCGAGCCCACGCATCCAGTCCAGAAAAGGAAATCGCTTCACAGAGACACCCCGGCCGCCCGGTCGATTCCACATGATAACGGAAATCGCCCGCGGAGCATCGGGTGGGGCATGCTCGCGGGTGCGCGACACTGAAGTGACCGGTCCTACGCAAGNNTCGCGGCTCTGATTGGGGCCGTTCCGCTTGATCCACTTCTACGTCGTGCACCCCATGCTCGCCCCACCCGATGCTCCTCAGCAGACAGGAATTGGGCAAACTCCAGGAGAAGAACAGGCCGTTGATACCCTCCGGGTCCGCTGCCCTGCTTACTTCAGAACCTTGGCAGCCTTCTTGACGTCTTCGGGCGCCACCTGAATCAACGCGCCAAAGCGTCCGTTGTCGGCGCAGAGGGCCTGCACCGCGCTAACATTGATTTTCTTCGCCGCCAGTTCGGCCAGCGCTTCCGCCACCGCACCGGGATGGTCTTCGCCGGCAATGTGGAATGCCGTCTGTTTCTTACCGAGCTCGATCTTCAACTTCTTCGCGGCCTTCTTTAGGAGGGCCGTGTCCGCTGCCACCAGATCGATCTTGGATTTGCCCTTGCCTACCGGGTAGCCCCAGATGGCGACGAAATTCACGCCGGCTTCCTTGAGGGCGCTTAGCACGCGCTCGCCTTTGCCCGGCTTGTCAGGAACCACAACTGAGTAATATTCGAGTTTGGCCATTTCCAGTCCTCTTGTCTACCGTACCACTCACTTCTTCCGCGCCTGCGCCACAATCTCCTTGACGCGCGCCATCAGGGTGGGAGCGTGATAGGGGATGCCGTCCTGGATTGTCCACTCGACGCCGCCGGCGTGCACCTGCCTGCCATCGCGGATCTCTTCGATGCCGCTGGGGTAGAGCACCTTCAAATTCTCCAGCGGATTCCCGTTGACCACAATCAAGTCCGCCGCGAACCCGGCGCGCACACGTCCCAGTTTGTCCTCCTGCCCGAGGATCCTGGCGTTATTGCCGGTGGCCTGTTGGATGATCTTGATGGGATGAAAGCCCGCCTCCTGGTGCAGTTCCATGCTGCGAATCAGGCCGAAGCCGTACATCTGATAGATGAAGCCGGCGTCGTCACCCATGCCGATCAACCCGCCGCGGCGGTCGAACTCGCGCAACGCGGCCATCCAGAGGCGGTAGTTTTCCTTCCAGAACGTTTCGTCGGTGGAGGTCCAGCCCAGAAAGTAGGAGCCGTGGTTGGCCGGGTTCGGCCGGAAATACTCTTCCAGCGTGGGGTGCAGGTACTCGGCGAACCAGGGCTGGTTCTGCGCCCGTTGCAGGTCGCGGCTGGCCTCGTAGATGTCCAGCGTCGGCACCCAGGCGACGTTCGCTTTCACCATGCCGTCGAGCACCTTGCCGAGGCGCTCCGGGTTGGCCTCGCGCCACAGGTGGCCGGCGTAGCGGAACCGGTCGGTCTCGTTGTTGTAGTTATAAGTGGAGGGGAAGCCCTGTACGCCGCCTTCGATGGCCGCGTCCGGGATGCCGTACCAGTGCTCGATGCTGGTGGTGCCGAACTTGATGTCGTCCCAGGCGTTGGTCTCTTCGACGCCGGCGTGGTGGGCGATGCGCAGTCCCTCTTTGTGCGCCTCGTCCTCCATGGCGCCCATGGTGTCGCGATCGATGCCGAGGATCTTGATGCCGTCGACGCCCTGCTGCTTGAGCGACTGCACGCGCGCCCGGGCTTCGGCGGCATTGCGCGGTCGCCCGAACATGGGATAGACGAAAATGCGCGGCGCAGCGAGTTCCCCCTCGGCGCTCTGCCGCCGGATTTCGAGCGCGCGTTTGGTGTCGCTGCCCACATCGCGGATGGTGGTGATGCCGCAGGCCAGCCAGATGTCGAGTTCGTATTCCAGCGGCTGCGGCTTGCCGCCGCGCTCCTCCTGCAGGTGGGCGTGCGCGTTGATCAGTCCGGGCAGAACGTATTTGCCCGTGGCGTCGATTACGGCATCGGCCTGCACCGGCGCGCGCGACCCGGCGCGGGCGCTAGAGACCGCATCCAGCGGGATGACGTCGGAGATCAGATTGTTCTCGATGACGATGTCCTTGGGTCCGCTGGCCGGCGTCCCGTTGCCATCGATCACGATGGCGTTGTGAATCAGCAGGCGGCGCACGCGTTTGCCACTGGCCGGCGCCTGCGCCATGGCGGAGCAGGCGGCACAGAGCGCGGCGAGTAAGACGGGCAGGGCTCGGGACATGGGAACGATTGTGGCACGCTCCAGGCAGGGGAGCAACATGTTAAAGTCATCAATGGTGGCCTCTTGAAGTTCTTCGGGGCGCGTAGCTCAGTTGGTTAGAGCACCTCGTTTACACCGAGGGGGTCCGGGGTTCGAGTCCCTGCGCGCCCACCATTTCAGCGCGCCTGCCATTTCTTGCCGCCGCCGGCACCCCCTGATAATATAGTGGGACCAAATGATCAGGTTCCGTTGTGGGTAGCCCGCGCCTAGTCCTCGGAGTGGCCCTGATCGTCCTGGTGTACCTCGGGTTGGGGCTCACCAATGTGTTCACGCGGGCTCCCTGGTGCGACGAGGGCTGGTTCGGGAGTCCCGCCTATAACCTCGCCTACAGGGGGTTCATGGGCACCACCGTCCTGGACCCCGCCAGCAGCACGTGGAAGAGCGTGAAGCTGACGGGCATCGACCGTCACACGTATTGGGTGATGCCGCTGAACCTGCTGCTCAACGCCGCGGGGTTTCGCGTCTTCGGGTTCAGCATCTTTTCCATGCGACTGCTCTCGCTGCTCTGGGGGTTGCTGGCGCTCGGCGCCTGGGGCGCGATTTTGTGGAAGCTTACCGGCCAACCGCTGCTCACTCTCGGCAGCCTGGGACTGATCGCCGTGGACTACCACTTTCTGCTGCAGGCATCCGACGGCCGGATGGATGTCATGACGGTGGCACTCGGGTGGAGCGGCGTCGCCGCCTATTTGTGGCTGCGGGAGCGCCGCTTTCCACTGGCGGTGGCGGTGAGCCAAACGTTGGCCGCGATGGCTTTCTTCACCCATCCGAACGGCGTCATGCTGGTGCTGATTCTGGCCGGCACCACGATCTGCTTCGATCGCCGGCGGGTACGCGTCCCGATCCTCGCGATTGCGGCGATTCCCTACCTGGCGATCGGCGCCGGTTGGGCGCTGTACATCGCGCAGAGCCCGGCGGATTTTCTGGCGCAGTTCCTGGGTAACGCCGCCGATCGCGGCCCCATCATTACCACCCCGCTGGCCGCGCTCCGCCTGGAAATCTCACACCGCTACCTGGACAGTTACGGGCTGGCCGCCTGGTCGTCGCTCTCCGGACGGTTGAACGCCATCCCGCTCGCGATATTCCTGGCGGCCGTGGCCGCGTGCCTGTTGGTGGGCGAAATCCGGCGGCATCCCGGTTACCGCCTATTGCTCGCCTGGACTCTGGGCGTGGTATTTTTCCTGACGGAGATGGAAGGCCTCAAAACACCCTTCTACCTGATTTACCTCACGCCCCTGTACTCCATTCTTCTGGCGGTGGCGGCCGCCTGGGCCTGGCGGCGGCACTCCCGCTGGCGGTGCGCGACGGTCGCGGTGTTGCTGGCCTTCGTGGCTCTCCAGGCCGTTCGCACACCCGTCGCCGCTTCGCGCAATCCGCGGCGCGCCACTTATGACCCGGCGGTGCAATATCTGCGGACGCGATTCAATCGCGGCACGTTGATCATGGGCGGAGCCGGCCTGATTTTCGCCCTGGGACCCGACTGGAATATCCTCGACGATTTTCGCCTGGGCTATGACAGCGCCAAACGCGCCGAAGTGGTGGTGATCGATCCGAATTGGACCGATGGCATTGCGATGTTGCAGACCCGGCAGCCAGGGGTCTACGCGTTTGTCACCGGCCTCCTGAAAGCCGAATACCAGGAAGTATACAATCAGGGTGGATATCGCATTCTGGTTCACCATCCAAACGAATCAGACGGGAGTGAATGAAGCCGATTGTCGTCGTTCCCACCTATAATGAAATCGAAAATCTGGAACGGATCGTGGGACTGATCCGGGAGCAGCCGGGTGGTTTCCATATTCTGATCGTGGACGATAATTCACCCGACGGCACGGGACGGCTGGCCGATGAACTGAGCAGCCGGTATCCGGACGAGGTGCACGTGCTGCATCGCGATCGCAAAGAAGGGCTGGGCCGCGCCTACGTGGCTGGCTTCGGCCAGGTTCTGCAGATGCCCGAGTACGATGCCATCCTGCAGATGGATGCCGACCTCTCCCACGATCCCTCTTACCTCCCCGAGTTCATGAAGCATCTGGAGACGTTCGATATGGTCCTGGGCTCGCGCTACCTGCACGGCGTCAATGTGCTCAACTGGGATTTCAAACGGTTGCTGTTGAGCAAGGGCGCCAGTCTGTACGTCAAGCTGATTACCTCCATGCCCTATAGCGACGCTACCGGCGGGTTCAAAGCCTGGCGGCGCGAGGCGCTCAATGCAATCGGGCTGGACCGGATGTTCTCCAATGGGTACCTGTTTCAAATCGAGACCACCTACCGGCTGCACCGCATCAAGAGATTTTCCATTGGGGAAATCTCCATCGTTTTCCGGGACCGCGACCTGGGACGCTCTAAAATCGACCTCCCCATTATTCTGGAAGCAATTTGGGGAGTGATCCGGCTGCGCATCGCCGGGCGTTAACCGCGCGCAGGTATTCCTCCATGACCCAGACTTCACTCGATAAGACCAAAATCAAAATCCTCCTGCTGGAAGGCGTTCATCCGAGCGCCGTGGAGAGGTTGCAGGCGGATGGTTACACCAATATTGAGTGCCACCGGAAATCGCTGGCCGCCCCGGACCTGGAGCGCGCCGCCGGCGACGCCTATTTCGTCGGCATCCGCTCGGCCACGCAACTGGACCGCGAGTTCTTCGACCATGCCACGCGGCTGACGGGCGTGGGCTGCTTCTGCATCGGCACCAACCAGGTGGATCTGGCGGCCGCCGAAGAACGCGGCATTCCCGTGTTCAACGCGCCGTTTTCCAACACGCGGAGTGTTGCCGAACTGGTTCTGGCGGAAGTGGTCGCGCTCTTGCGCGGCATCCCGGAACGCAACGCCGCGGCGCACCGGGGCAAGTGGCTGAAGACCGCCACCGGTTCGCATGAGGCGCGCGGCAAGACGCTGGGTATCGTCGGCTACGGCCACATCGGCACGCAGGTGGGGGTGCTGGCGGAGTCGCTCGGCATGCAGGTGGTGTATTACGATATCGAGTCCCGGCTGGCGCTTGGCAACGCGCGCGCCGCGCAATCGCTGGACGGCGTGCTGGAAGTCTCCGACGTAGTTACGCTGCACGTCCCGGAGACCCCTGCCACGCTGCACATGATCGCTCGCCGGCAACTGGCCCGCATGAAGCGCGGAGCGCGCCTGATCAACGCCTCGCGCGGCACCGTGGTGGAGATCGACGCCCTGGCGGAGGCCCTCCAATCAGGGCAGCTGGGCGGTGCGGCGATCGACGTCTTCCCCGAGGAACCGGCCGGCGGCGCCCAGGAGTTCCTCTCGCCGCTGCGCGGCATGGACAACGTGCTACTCACGCCGCACATTGGAGGCAGCACCGTGGAGGCGCAGGAGAACATCGGCATTGAGGTGGCCGGCAAGCTGATCAAATACAGCAACAACGGTTCCACTCTGGGAGCGGTCAATTTCCCGCAGGTTTCCCTGCCGGAGTACCCGGGCAAGAACCGCGTGCTGCACATCCACCGCAACCAGCCCGGCGTACTGTCCGCCATCAACGCGGTATTCTCGGCGGAAGAGATCAATATCGCGGGCGAGTATCTGCAAACCGATGCCAAGGTGGGCTATGTGGTGATCGATATCGAGGCCGGAGATCGCGCCGAGACGGTGGAGATCCGGCGTAAACTGGAACTCGTCCCGGGTACCATTCGCACGCGCATCCTGTACTGAGCGGAAAAGATGCCGATGAAAATTGTCCTGCCCATCCTCCTGCTTTATGTCGTGCTCGCCGTTTTATGCGCCCATGTCAACCTCCCCGGGACCGACGAAGCATGGTTTGCCAGCCCCGCGCTGAACCTGATCACCCACGGGCACTTCGGCACCTCCGTGCTCGACCCCACTGCCGCATTTCGGAAGAACAACCTGACCGGCATCGACCGCCACACCTACTGGATTCCGCCGTTGTACCCTCTGATGCAGGCAGCGTGGGACCGCGTGGCCGGCTTCGGACTGATGCACGTGCGCTATTTTTCCGCGGTCTGGGGGTTGTTGGCGATGTGGGCGTGGTATCGGATACTGACGATCGTCTCCGGCGACTGCCGGGCGGCGACGCTTGCCCTGGGATTGATGGCGGTGGATTTCACCTTCGTCCTCGCCGCTTCCTGGGGCCGCATGGATATGATGGCGGCGGCCCTGGGTAGCGCCGGGCTGGCCGCGTACCTGTCGTTGCGCGAAAGACACCTGACCCGCGCGGTGCTGGCGAGTCAGGCCTGCGTCGCCGCCGCCGGATTGAGCCATCCCCTGGCGCTGGGATATTTCGCCGGCTTGCTGGCGCTCACTCTGTACCGCGACGGCAGGCGGATCCGTCTTCCGCAGGTGATGGCGGCGTGCGCGCCTTACCTGCTGGGGGCGATCGGATGGGGTCTGTACATCCGCCAGGCTCCGCGCGAGTTTATCCTGCAGTTCGGCGGCAACGCCACCGGCCGCGGCGTGCCGCTCTGGGACCCGGCTGCTTTGCTTTACGGTCAGTTGGTGAAACGCTTCTGGTACATGTTCGGCATGGCTCCGGACACGCGCGGGCTCAGCCACATGAAGGTCCTGATTCTGGCGGTGTATGCCGCCGGCGTTCTGGCCGCGCTGTGTAACCGCCAGATCCGGCGCCACGCCGCCTACCGCCCCCTGTTATTGACCGGCGGCGTCACCGTACTGGTGATGATGGCCATCGATTCCGAGACGCAAAGCTTCTACCTGGTCCACTTCGTGCTCTGGTTGATCGCCTTCACGGCCATCAGCATCGTCTGGTATTGGGACCGGCGCAGTGTGCCGCGATGGGCCCTGGTGGCTGTCCTGGCGCTGGTGGTGGCGGTGCAGTTCGCCACCATCGGGCGCCGTGTGCAACAGCGCGCTTACTCCACCGAGTATCTCGCGACGACGGGTTATCTGAAGCAACACGCCGGATCCCAGGACCTCATCATGGGCAGCGCGGAGCTGGCCT
>PLDO01000599.1 GCA_003136215.1 Bryobacterales bacterium | reverse complement strand
CCGCCGCCGTGCGGGTGATCCACCGGGTTCATCGTCACGCCGCGATTGTGCGGGGTCTTCCCCTTCCACCGCGTGCGTCCCGCCTTGCCGAGCGATACGTTTTCGTGGTCTACGTTGCCCACCTGGCCCACCGTTGCCATGCATTCCACCAGCACGCGCCGGATCTCGCCCGATGGCAGCTTTAACAATGCCAGGCCGCCTTCGCGCGATACCAGCTGGGCTTGCGAACCCGCTGAGCGCGCCATTTGCCCGCCCTTACCGGGCTTCAGTTCGATATTGTGGACCACCGTGCCGGCCGGGATGTTCTTCAGCGGCAGCGCATTGCCGATCAGGATGTCGGCCTCCGGGCCGCTCATGATCTTCATGCCCACCTTCAGGCCGTCGGGTTGCAGGATGTAGCGCTTCTCGCCATCCGCGTAGTTCAGCAGCGCGATGCGCGACGAGCGGTTGGGATCGTATTCGATGGCCGCGACCACCGCCGGAACCCCCGCCTTGTCGCGTTTGAAATCGACTACCCGGTACGCCTGCTTGGCGCCGCCGCCGATGAACCGCGACGTCACGCGGCCCGTGCTGTTGCGGCCGCCGGAGCGCTTCTTGGATTCCACCAGCGACTTTTCGGGAGTCTGCTTGGTGATGTCCTCGCGGGAAACTACCGTCGCGAAGCGCCGGGTCGGGGTCGTAGGTCTATAAGTCTTGATAGGCATGGTCGGCTCCCCTTAAATCTCCGCGAAGTCGGGGACTTTCTCTCCCGCCTTCAATCTCACGTAGGCCTTCTTCCAGTCCGAACGGTACCCGGAGAAACGGCCCCGCCGCCGCAATTTGCCGTCGAACGTCGCGGTACGCACTTCGTCCACCTTGACCTTGAACAGCTTCTCCACCGCGGCCTTGACCTGCGTCTTGTTGGCTTCCGGGTGTACCTGGAAGCACAACGTTCGCTCGGTATCTTTCTTGAGCACGCCCTTTTCTGTCACCAGCGGGCGCTGTATCACTTCGTAGAGGTTCATTTTGCGAGTGCCTCCGAGAACTTGCGCGCGGCGGCTTCGCTGATCAGAACGCTCTTGTGACCCAGCAGGTGATAGGGGTTCACTTCGCGCGTGGCCAGCAGCGTCACGCCCTTGAGGTTGCGCACACCCAGTTCCAGGTTGCGGTTGTCTTCATTATCCACTAACAGAACCGTGCGCCCGGCTTCCAGCTTGGCCAGCACGTTCATGGCGTTCTTGGTCTTGTTATCGCTGAAGTTGAAAGACTGCACGACCTTCAACTCACCGTCCCGAACCTTAGCCGACAACGCGCTCCGGAGCGCGCCCAACAACATCTTCCTGGGCAGCTTGTAGCTGTAGTCGCGCGGCTGCGGTCCGTGGACGATGCCGCCGTGGCGCCAGATCGGCGACCGCACCGAACCGATGCGCGCCCGTCCCGTGCCCTTCTGTTTCCACAGCTTCTTGCCGCTGCCGGCAACTTCGCTGCGCACCTTCGTCTTGTGCGTCCCGGCGCGATTGCTCGCCTGGAATTGCCGCACCGCTTCGTACAACAGCGATTGATTGACGGGCGCCCCAAAAACGTCGTCGGCCAGTTCTACTTCACTGACCTTCTGATTATTTAAATCCACTACATCGACTGTCGGCATGGCAGTTACCTCTTCGACCTCCGCACCAGCACGTATCCGCCATTCGGACCCGGTACCGCGCCTTTCACCACCAGCACGTTGTCCTCGGTGTCGACTTCGATCACCTCGAGATTGCGCACCGTCGTCTGAGCATTGCCCAGATGTCCGCCCATGCGCATGCCGGGCACAACCCGCGAAGGGTAGCTGGATGCGCCGATCGATCCGGGCGCCCGGTGGAACATCGATCCGTGCGAGCCTTCGCCACCACGAAAGTGATGGCGTTTGACCACACCGGCAAACCCCTTGCCTTTGCTGATGCCGACGACGTCCACTTTGTCGGTGGGCTTGAATTGACTCACCAGCACCTGATCGCCGGCTTTCAAATCGTCGCTCCCGGGACCGAGCGGGAACTCGCGCATGAACTTCGCGCCGTCGATACCGGCTTTCTTCAAACGGCCGGCGGTGGGCTTATTGATGCGCTGAGGCTTGATGAACTCGAGCAGGCCGAGTTGCACCGCGTCGTAACCGTCGGTGGTCGGCGTCTTGCGCTGCACCACCATGCACGGCCCGGCTTTCAGCAGCGTGACCGGCACCACCTGCCCGTCCGGCCGGAACAACTGCGTCATTCCAATCTTCTTGCCAAGGATTCCTGGACTCATGTCAACTTCCTTGAGGGCACAGCCCGCTATGTGCGGCTGGCGGCCCGAAATTTCTCAACTACTTTCCGAACGCTTTGATTTCGACATCCACACCGGCCGGCAAATCGAGCTTCATCAGCGCGTCTACCGTCTGCTGGGTCGGTTCCAGAATGTCGAGCAACCGCTTGTGCGTCCGGATTTCAAACTGTTCCCGCGATTTCTTGTCCACGTGCGGCGACCGCAGTACCGTCGTGATCGTGCGCGAGGTGGGCAGCGGAATCGGACCGGCGACAGTGGCGCCGGTCCGCTTCGCGGTATCCACAATCTCCGTCGTCGACTGATCGAGAATACGATGATCGTACGCCTTCAGACGGATTCGAATACGTTCTCTCAGAGCCATTGTTTTCCCTACTTACGCCATGCCTACTTAATGATCTCTGTCAC
>PLDO01000186.1 GCA_003136215.1 Bryobacterales bacterium | reverse complement strand
GGCACATGGTGCCGGCGCCGACCTCGGTATCGTAGGGTTCCTGAATGACACAGCCCCGGTCTGCCCAGTACTGCTTCAACGTGTGGATAATCTGTTGAAACGATTGCATTTATTCAGTCAAACCTTCCAGCATCCGGGCTGTCACCAAGCGCCGTTCCCCGTGGGCCTCGATCTGCTGCACCAGGAAGCGCCGCAAATCCGCGGCGGTGGACTGGGTCCAGTCGATCCCGCCGAGCCGCGCCACCGGTTGGCGCAGAATCTGCCCGGCAATTTCCCTGGATTCCCGGCTCAATTCCCAGCTATCGCCCGCGCCCAAAGCGCGCCGGCAATGGCCGCAAATCAGACCAGCCCGGTCGCGGCTGAAGAATGCCCGCTGGGGTGATTCGGGGTCGTCCAACAGGCTGCCGCAGCCGAGACATACGTTCAATTCCGGCAACCACCCCGAAAGCCGCACCGCCCAAAGCGAAAAATACATGACGGCGCGCCACACCCTACCCGCTTGCCCACTGCCCTCCCCACCCGCCGGCCGAAGCGATTCCAGCACGGCGACGAGGAGTCGAAAAAACCTCTCACCCGGCTCCGCGGAGGGCAACAACAACTCGCTCGCTTCCGCGAAGTAATCCAGCGCAATACTGGCCTGATAATCGGTGACCAGATCGAACTGCGAGCGGATCAACTCGCAGGAATCCAGGTTTACCAATTCATGGCTTTCCCGCTGGAAGTAAGCCATCCGCACGTGCGATAACCGCTCCAAGCCGCTTCCGAAGGTACTTTTCGGACGCCGCGCCCGCTTGGCCACGCCACGCAACTTTCCCTGGTCCCTGGTAAGAAAGCTGACGATGAGGTCCGCCTCCTTGAAGGGGTAAGTACGCAGTACGAGAGCTTCGCTGACGCGTGCCGGCACACGTGGAAATTTCAGAGTATCACAGTTGAAAAGGCAGAGTCGCGCGGAGGGGCGGGGTTGATTTTTCGCGCGGTAGCGCTAGTTGCGCCCGCGGGCAACACGCGCCAGAACTCCGGAGAGCCCGCACAGCAGCGCTCCTCCTCCCAAAAGCAGACCCCCGGGATGGGGTTCCGGCGCCTCCGAATCCGCTGAAAAGGGCGTCTCCCGTCCAAAAGCGATCAGATTCACGGGCTTGTCCTGGCTTTCCAGTTCCACCGAGGTGGGTATCGCTCCTACCTGGAGCGACCCGCCCGACAGGGTGGCGAACATATCCTGCCGCATCGGGAAGGACGGTATACCCAGCATGACTTCCGGCCCATCGTTGCGCAATGCGATGAATACCGACGGCTCGCCAAAAAGCGCTTTCGAATCGAGTTGGGACAGGCTGCTTTCGAGTACCGAAACATCCTGGCCATTGCCACCCCAATCGAGAGATCCCGTGCCGAAAGTCAGCTCGCCGAATGCCACCGACGCCAACCCGTCCGCCGATTCCAGCGTGGCGGCAAAGCTTCCCGCGCCACTCAGGGGAGAAGTCACAAACGCGAAGGAAATGTCCGTCAACTGCACAGGCAGACGCAATCGAGCGGCGTCCGCGGCGAAACTCGACGTCAGCAGTTGGAAAACCAGCGTGTCGCCGGTGTGAACCACGACGCTGGTGTCGTCCGATACGTCGCGGATTGTGCCGCCGATTGCCGGCGCGGCGAGCATCGCGAGATAAAGTCCCCAACGCGGTAACATCCAGGGTGAGTGTAAACCGCTAAACTCCGGCTGAACAGGGCAAGTTGTACTGGTACAGCGGCGAAAATACCTCAGTGTGGTTTACGCATAATCCCTTGGTGGTATACGATAAGGCCACCTCATGATCTCTCCGCTCACTCCGCTCGACTTCCTGGCCCGCAGCGTTCATGCCTGGCGCGACCTCACCGCCATCGTGGAGGGAGACCGCCGCTTCACCTACGCCGAATTCGGCGCTCGCGTGGAGCGTCAGGCAGCCGCCCTGCTGCAACTAGGCGTGCAGGCGGGCGATCGCGTGGCCGTCCTCGCGCCCAATGGCGCGATGGCGCTGGAGGCCCACTTCGCCCCCATGCGGATCGGCGCCATCCTGGTGATGCTGAATACCCGGCTCGCCCCCGCCGAACTGGCGTGGATCCTGCGCCACTGCGGCGCTAAAGTCCTCCTGGCGGACCCCCAGCTCGCGCCCCTGATCGCGGGCGCCGGTGTGCCTCACGTGATCGAAGACTACGAGGGTTTCCTGGGTGGGGCAGGACCGTGCCCCGCGACATTTCCGGTGACCGACGAAAACGCCTGCATCGCCATCAACTACACCTCCGGCACCACGGGATTCCCCAAGGGTGTCATGTTCACCCACCGCGGCGCCTGGACCAACGCCATCGGCGAGATCGTCGAGCACGGTCTCACCCAGCGCAGCGTCTACCTATGGACGCTTCCCCTGTTCCACTGCAACGGGTGGTGTTTCCCCTGGGCGGTCACCGCCGCCGGCGGCCGTCACATCTGCCTGCGCCAACCCGACCCGCGGGAAGCCGTGCGCCTCATCGAAGCCGAATCTGTCACCCACCTTTGCGGCGCGCCCGTGGTGGTCAGCTCGCTGGCCCAGTATTGCGCCGCCAACGGCGTGAAATTCCGCAACCCGCTGCGCATTGTGACCGCCGGAGCGCCGCCGCCGCCCGCCGTCATCCGCGCCGCCGAGGAAACCGGCGCCGAAATCACGCATGTCTACGGCCTCACCGAAACCTACGGCCCGCACACCGTCTGCGCCTGGAAGCCCGCCTGGGACAAGCTGCCCGCGCCCGAGCGCGCCCAGATCAAAGCCCGGCAGGGCGTGCCCTACATGGTGGCGGGAATGGACCTTCGCGTGACCGACCACTACATGAACGACGTCCCCGCCGATGGCCGGACCATGGGTGAAGTCCTCATGCGCGGCAACAACGTCATGCTGGGCTATTACGACAATCCCAAAGCCACCGGGGACGCGTTCCACGGCGGCTGGTTCCACTCCGGCGACCTGGCCGTGGTCCACCCCGACGGCTACATCGAAGTGCGCGACCGGATGAAGGACATCGTCATCTCCGGCGGCGAGAACATCTCCTCCATTGAAGTGGAAAAGGCGCTGGCCGATCACCCCGCCGTGGCCGAAGTCGCCATTGTCGCCGTCCCCGACGCGAAATGGGGAGAAGTGCCGAAAGCCTTCGTCGGCCTGAAGCCCAACCACTCCGCAACCGCCGAAGAGTTGATCGCCTGGTGCCGCGAGCGCCTGTCGCACTTCAAGTGCCCCCGGCAAATCGAGTTCGGCGCGCTGCCGCGCACCGCCACCGGCAAAATCCGTAAGAACGAATTGCGCGCCAAGGCAAAGGTAAACCCATGAACGTGGAAATCGCTCGCGAAGGCCCTATCGTCATCGTCACCCTCAACCGCCCCGAGCGCCGCAACGCGCTCTCGCTCGAAATGATGCTCGATCTCATCGACGCCCTCGAGGAGATCGGCCGCAATCGCGAGATTCGCGCCGTCATCCTGGCTGCCGCCGGCAAGGTCTTTTGCTCCGGCCACGATCTCGCCCAGATGTCCGGACGCGACATCAATGAATACCGCCGCATTTTCGACGTCTGCACCCGCCTGATGGAGAAATTGCAATCCATTCCGCAGCCCGTGATCGCCGAGGTGCAAGGCATCGCCACCGCCGCCGGTTGCCAGCTGGTGGCCACCTGCGATCTCGCCATCGCCAGCGAGGAAGCCTCCTTCGCCACGCCCGGCGTCAAGATCGGACTCTTCTGCACCACGCCGATGGTGGCCCTGACGCGCGCCATCGGCCGCAAGCGCGCCATGCAAATGCTGCTCACCGGCGAGATGGTGCCGGCCCGCGCCGCCGCCGAGTGGGGTCTGATTAACCAGGCCGTCCCCGCCGCCGAATTGCCGTCCGCCACCCGCAGCCTCGCCGAAAAGGTGGCCGCCGCGAGTTCGCTGGTGGTCGCCATCGGCAAGCAGGCGTTCTACACGCAGATCGATCTCGATCAGCCAAAAGCCTACACCTACGCCAAGGAAGTGATGTCGATGAACGCGTTGGCCGCGGACGCGCAGGAAGGCACGGCAGCGTTCCTCGGCAAGCGCGCGCCGTGTTGGAGCGGGAAATAGGTCAGTTAGAAGGCCGGGCGGCAGGCCAACGTGCGTAACAGTTCACGCTCGCCTCGACTCACGTTGCAGACCTTCGTGGACGAGCATCTTGAGCAGGGTCTTGTAGCCGATACCCTTGCGCGTCGCGAGTTCTCGAGCCTTCTCCCACCGAAAGGGGGCGGGAAATAGCCGCAAACGGCTTCGGTGTCCGGCGAATAGCAGGCCCGCTACAGCGCCGCCTTTATGAACAGCACGCGGTTGCCATCGGGTGAGAGCGAAGGCTGACCGCAGTTCGCCGTATCGCACAGCGACACGTTCCGCGGATCCCGCCCCGGGGCTTTCACAAACACGTTCAGTATGTCTACCGTGCCCGACATGGCCTCTTTCGATTCGCGCTTCACGTAGACCGTGGTGCCGCCGTAGGAGCGCTGCCAGTCTTGCAGGTGCTCGAGCATCTGGCGGTCGCGGTTCGATTGCGGATCGTAGGGCAGAGGCGTGACCGTGCCGGTGCTCACCGACAGCCGCGCCGGTAAGGCGTGGCCTGCATCGTCTTCCCTCAGGATCAGCACCTCCTCGGGGTTGTCCACGCTGAACCCGACGAGTTTGGCGATCCCCGCGATTTTGTAGAGCTGCGCCGGCTTGTCCCCGCCGGAAGAAATGCGCACGGCGTAAGCGCCCTGCAGCGCCAGAATATCGGAGCCGATGGCGAAATAAACCGGCGAACGATAGCCGTCGCCCGGCGTGACTCTGCGCCGTGCGCCGGACGTCAGATCGGCTACCCAGATCTGTCCCGGCAGGAGCTCTTCCCCGGCGCCTTTGAGCGTGTTCGGAGTGACGGAAATCCCCGAAAACCGCAGGGCCCATTCCCAGAACGTTTCCTTCGGCCGTTGCGGGGCCGTTGTCTTTTTTGCGGTGGCGGTCTGCGCGCTGCCCGCGGCGCACACCAGCGCCGCGGCGAAAGCGGTCCGGACAAGGCATTTCGTCATTCACGCACCTCACTTAGGCATGGAACACGGCGGCTGGCCGACTGCCCGGAAAATGTCGTCGTATCCGGTGACCGCCACCCGGCTATCTTTCTTCGGAATGCTGATCATGGTACGGCTGTTGTTCTCGCAAACCAGGTACGTCAGCGTCTCCTTGCTTTCCCAAACCAACCAGGCGCTGCCTCCGGATGCGAGTTTCTCCTTGTTCTCTATCTGAGAAACGCGGGGGAGCGACGTGCCGCGGATGAGGATGCCGTAGTTGACCGGCAAGAGCAAAAACTCCACCGCAACCAGAAGCACCATCGAGGCCGTGAGCAGGGTGGAAACCGTTCCCGGCGGCGGCGGGACACGCCGCACATAGACCAGCACCGCGACGCTCACGCCGGCGCCCAACAGGAGGCCCGCAAAGTAGAATGCCTGCGCGATATCGCCGGCCAGCAGTACGGAGCTGATCCAGAACTCCGGCGGCCGCTCCCTCAAAAGCATATTGGAGAGGAGCACGCACTGCCGGAGGACCAACTGGATGAGCAGGAGCGGCAACAGACATCCCCCAACCAGCGGCAGATACGGCCGGCTCCGCCAACGCGAAACCGTGGAACGCAGGCGGGATCGCAGCCAGGCGGGCATGATGCGGTAGCCCCAGTACAGGGGCGCCATGACGACGGTGAGGAGCAGAAGAATGCTGGGGATCCACATCGCCAGAAAGACCAGGAACGAGCAACCGGCGAAGAGGTACTTCTCATCGAACGCATCCAGGTTCGTCGCCACGCCGTAGGTATAGAGCTGGAAGCGCAATGCCAGGTAACCGAACAGGTACAAAGGAAAGGTGCCCAGGGCGGCATAGCCCGTCCACTTACCCGCGAGGCTATCGAGCGTGCCGGTGAAATCGCGCCAAAGGTCCGCCATGTCTATTGACCCGTCACCAAAAAGGGAGCCCAGTAGAAGGGATGGCGGAACCCGGGCTGCTTCCTGACGGACAGGAGAGCCATCTGGGCCGCCTCGCTGGGAGGCCTGGTTCGCGCTTCGCGGTAAAACGTCTCCATCCAGATGGCGGTCGAAGCGGCATCCACCTTCCAGGAGGAGAGCACCAGCGTGCTGGCGCCAGCAAAGAGCAGCGCCGGCACCATGCCCAGCACATCGTTTCCATGGGTGGCTTTGACCAGGCCGGTCTCGCAGGCGCTCAGCACCACGAGGCTGTTTTCCGGCAGGTTCAGGCCGAACATCTCGGCGGCCGTGAGACGGCCATCGTCGCCCTGCGCGGGGCGTAGCTTGAGATACGACAGCAGCGGGTTGTTCGTGTCGAACACGCCATGTACCGACAGGTGCAGCAGGTTGTAGTCGCCCATCCCGTTCTTCAGGGACTGCTTGCTGGCGAGGGTGTCCGTGACGATTTTCGCGCGGCCCGGATACATGGCGGCGATGGCATTCACTTCCGCGACGGCGCTTGCGATGGCGGGGTCGGCGATCGCCAGGAGGCGGCCGTGCGTGAAATCGGGCCGGCGGCCGAGTCCGGCCAGGACGGTGGCGCTGGGAGCATACGAGATCTGGAAGCGTTCTCCGAGGAACGAGCCGTCCTCGGGGTTCTTCAGTACCTGGAACGGCAGGTTCGCCATGTTCTCGTGCGGCACGATGACCAGATGCCGCGTCCGGGTGTACGGAAGCACGGGGTTCACCAGGACCAGAAACAGCTCCGCCGCCGAGCGCTCGTCGAAGGTGGCCTGCGCATCGGTAACGCTTTTACGGAGCGCAGCGATACGATTCGTCATCAGTTCGCGGGTATAGTACACCTTTACGACGTGAACGGAGTCCCCGCCGATGTGCCAGATGACGGTGCCGCTCCCCAGCGTGACGTAATACAGCAGGTCGTAATTGCCCTCGCGGGCGGCAGCT
Source organism: Bryobacterales bacterium (assembly GCA_003136215.1). Classification (GTDB taxonomy): domain Bacteria; phylum Acidobacteriota; class Terriglobia; order Bryobacterales; family Bryobacteraceae; genus Solibacter. Next base: position 1,834 of record PLDO01000186.1, on the reverse strand, counting down.
TGCGCGCTCGCCATCGAGACCGGCGGCTTCTCGCCCAAATCCGCCAGCTTCGGCGCCCGCTGCCGGATTCTGGCCTGGAGAGAACGGTCCTGCGCCTCCAGCGCGTCGACCTTTGCCTGTAGATCCTTGACCTCGTCGCTATCCGCCTGCTTCGAGCTCAGCGCGTCGAACAGGGTGTTTTGCGCCTTGCCGATTTGCGCCCTGAGATCCACCGATTGGGAGAAGAGGTCCTGCAGTTCGGGCGTGCGAAACGACAGCTTGCGGCTGGCCAGCATTTCAGCGGTTGCCCGCGCCCGCGAGCGCTCGAGCAGGTCGAATGCCTGCGCATATTGCTGGTGATCCAGGTGCTGCAATGCGGCCGAATAGTAGATCTCGATTCGATCGCTTAGAAAGGCTCCGCTGCCCGCGGTGTCCCCGAGCTTCCGGCGGTCGCTCTCCAGGAGTTTTGCGGCTGCCGAATAGTTCCGCAGCGCCCCACCGTCGTTGCCTTCCAATTCTTCCAACTGCCCCTCGAGATAGAACCTCGTGGGATCGCCGGCGTTTACAGGGCCCGTCATTTGCCTTACATAATTGCCGATCTGGGCGGCAAGAGCGGGATTCGCTCCGGGGGCGAAGCGGGGGACGAGAATCACCTGCGAAGGTTTAGTAATCCAGAAGTCTGCCGCGGAGAGTTTACTGTAGGTTATCGCCATTTTGGCTTGCTGGTCGGCCAGGACTTTCCGCTCATCCAAGCTGGCCTGCGACTGCTGCCTGAGATAATCCAGCCCCGCCGATTGCGCCGTTTCTAACGCCTTCCGTATGTCGTCCATGCCCTTGTCAAACGCGTCCTTGCACACCTTAAAGTCGCGTTCGTAGTTGCATTGGTCAGCCCGGTTGTTGTAGATATCGGCGCGATCTGTGTACGCGTAGTAAAGAAGAGTGGGGTCCTTGACTTCACCGCTCAGGCTCAAAGCCCGATCCAGGTAGTCGCTTGCGGCGGACAGGTTGCCGCGTTGGCGCTCCACCTCGGCTCTCATCTCGTAAGCGTTAAACAGATCGTCCTTGGAGCTCGCATGCGCGGCTAAGTCGATCGCCTTGGAAATGTGGTCGGAGGCAGCGACGTAGTCCTTGCTATTCAATGCCGTCCGGCAAAGCCCGATGAAGGCCTTGTATTGCATGGCCGCGTCGTTGGCCCGCTCCGCCAGCTTCAGCGCATCGGCGTACTTCTGCCTGAGGGGCGCCTGTTGCACCTGGAAATCCGCCGAGTTTTGCACAATCAGCATGCGGTCGATGTCGGCAACCGTGATCAGGCTTTGGGCCGCCTTGCCATAGTCGCGCTTCGCCAGGAATTGCCCGTACGCCGTCTGAGCTTTTTCCCGCGCCGCCCCGAAGGCGGTCATACCGCTGACGTCTCCCGTCTGGTGGTAGTGCAGGCGAAAGGCATCGAGGACCCTCAGCGCCTCTTCAATCAGCGATTCCGGATTGGCCGCCGCCGAGCTTTCCGGGGGCGCCGGCCGCGGCGCCGGCGCGGGATTTCCGCCCGCCGCAATCACTGCGATCAAGGGCTGAAACGGCAAGGCGGCGTACTGCGGAACCGGGATGTTTGGAGCGGTGGCGAGGTCCTGGTCGCGCAGCAGCCAGAAGTGATATGCCGACCGTCCGACTCTGATCTCGGCGGCGTTTTGCGGCTGCCCCATGAGGATCCACTGCCCGGCGGCGATCTGCGAGCGCTGGACGCGGAATGCGTGGTCTTTGAAACGATCCGGCTTTACGACCTCGTACCAGACCTCATCGCGGTTCACGTACAGATACCCGAAGCACGCCGTCCCGAAATGCTGGTGAGCGACAGTTGCGC
>PLDO01000164.1 GCA_003136215.1 Bryobacterales bacterium | reverse complement strand
GCCGGCCGGCACGGCGGCGGACACAGTGGTGTCATTCACGCTGGTAACGGTCAGAGGCGTACCGGACCACCGGATGACGGGGGCCCCCACGTAGGCGTTGAGGGTGACGCTGAGGGTGAACGCGGGTCCCGCGGCATCGATGACGCTGGGGGAGGCNNGAAACGATGACCGGCGCCGAACCCTGGGCGAATGCGACAGCAGCAAGGCAGATGAGGGCAAAAAAAAGTCGCATCTACTTTATTGTAGTAGGATCTCGCGGAGGGGAGGGTCCGAGCTGCGAAGCGGATTAGTCCGAGCTTCGCTCGGATGGACAAGGCGGAGCCTTATCTCACGGGGGTCGTGCGGCGGAGGGCGATGGCCCAGGCGGCGGCGGGGAGGAGCATGAGCAGGCCGATGGCCACGGCGAAGGCGCGCGGGGGGACGCCGAAATCGATGGCGACGCCTGCCAGATAACTGCTGGCGGAGATGGCGAGCATGCAGATGCCGAAATCGGCACTGAAGACGCGGCCACGGAAGCGGTCGTCGGTGTAGATCTGGAGGAGCGTGCTGGAGAATACCCAATTGGTAGAGGTTCCGGCGTGGGCGGCCACGACGGCACAGATGGCGATGGCGAGCGAAGTGGAAGCGCCGAGCGTGACGTAGCCGGCAGCGGCGATCAGGAAGCCGATCAAGATGCCGGTACGCAGGCGGGAGTGGCTTTCTCGTGCCCAAAGGCCGGCGACAACGGGACCGAGGAGGGATCCGGCGCCGCGGGCGCCCATCAACATGCTCATGCCGAGGAGAGAGGCGCGGCTATGGTCCAGGCCGGCCAGTTTCACCGGGAAAACGCGTTCGCCGAGGATGGGGAGCAGCACGTTGTTGGCGCCAAGCACACCGATGCCGCCTTTGACGAAGACGGTGGCGAAGAGGCGGGGCTCTTGCCGGATGTAGCGGATGCCCTCGAGGATGGGGGTGAACGCCACCAGTTCGGCGAGGCGTAGGGGCGGGCGCGCGGCGGCGTGCGGCTCGGCGAAACTCATGCGGCGGATCAGCCAGGCGGAGAGCAGAAAGGAGCAGGCGTTGAGCACAAAAACGGCGTCGCGCCCCAGCCAGGCGGCGGCGATACCGCCGAGCGCCGCGCCGGCAGCGAGACAGAACGACCAGGTGATGGAGGCCAGCGCATTGGCGGCGAGCACCTGATTTTCGGGGACGATGTTGGGAATGACGGAGCTGTGCGCGGGCTCGAAAAAGGCGGCGCCGACGGTCTCGACGAGGAGCAGCGGGTAGACCAGCCATACCATGGACGGAGTGCGCACCAGCAGCATGCCGAGGACGATGAAGAAGCGCGCCAGATCTGCGCCGATCATGATGCGCTTGCGGCTGATGCGGTCGTTGAGCACGCCGGCGGTGGGGGCGGCGAAGGTGCTGGGGAGAACCTGCAGGACGACGGCGAGGGCGACCGCTTGCGCCTTGCTCCCAGTGAGATCGAGCAGGAGATTGTAGACGGCGAGCGTGTAGAACCAGTCGCCCAGTTCACTGACAATCTGCGCGACCCAGAGGAGACGGTAGTTGCGGTTGCGGCGGAGAAGGGTCAGGTAGCTTGCAAGCATGGCAAGGGGACAGGCCGGGAGGCCTGTCCTACGTATGCAGGCCCATGCGCTGCTTGACGGTGCGGACGGTGCTGTTGGCGATGGGAGCGACGCGCGCGGCGCCATCGCGCAGGATGGCGGCGAGGTAGGCCGGGTCGGCGGTGATTTGACGATAGCGCTGCTGGAAGGGTTCGAGGTGAGAGATGACCATTTCGGCAACCTGTTTCTTGAGGTCGCCGTAGCGCATGCCCGTAAAGGTGGCCTTCATGGCGTCATCGCTCTCGCCGGAGAAGGCCTGGTAGATGGCAAGCAGATTGAGCACGCCGGGCCCGGCGGTGTCGAAATCGACGGCCGGGAGGGAATCCGTGGTGGCGCGCATGATGGTCTTGCGGATCTTGGCGGGGGGATCGAGGAGAGCCACGGCGTGATTGAGCCCGGTGGCGGATTTACTCATCTTCTGGGTAGGGTCGTCGAGGCCCATGACGCGCGCGCCGACGGTGGGGAGGCTGGTGTTGGGGACGACGAAGGTGTCGGAGTAGAGCGAATTGAAGCGCTGGGCGATATCGCGGGTGAGTTCGAGGTGCTGCGCCTGGTCTTCGCCGACGGGGACAATGCCCGCCTGGTAGAGCAGGATGTCGGCAGCCATGAGGACGGGGTATTGGAGGAGTCCGTCGCCGGTGGATTCCTGTTTGGCGGCCTTCATTTTGTACTGCGTCATGCGTTCCAGCCAGCCGACGGGCGTGACGCAGGTAAGCATCCAGGCGAGTTCGGCGTGGGCGGGGACGGCGGACTGCACCATGATGGCGCAATCGTCGGGATCGATACCGGCGGCGAGATAAAGGGCGGCGATCTCGCTGATTTTGGCGCGCAGTTCGGCCGGATCCTGATAGACTGTGACGGCGTGGAGGTCCACGATACAGAAAATGCACTCGTAATCGTGCTGGATGCGGACCCAGTTTTTCAGCGCGCCGAGGTAATTGCCGATGTGGAGATTACCGGTGGGCTGCATTCCGGAGAAGACTCGTGTTCTCATGGTAGGTGGTAGTTGGAATTCAGGGAGTAACTCTTATCGTAAGCAATTTTGAAGTCACGGTGGAAAAGCTGGTGTACGGCGGCGACGGGCTGGCGCGCCTGGATGGGCGCGTGGTGTTCGCGCCATTCGTCCTGCCAGGGGAGCGGATCCTGGCGCGCGCGGAGCAGGAGAAGCCGGGGATGGTGCGGGCGCGCATGCTGGAAGTGCTGGAGGCGGCGCCGGACCGCGTGGTCGCGCCCTGCCCGGTATATGGGCGCTGCGGAGGCTGCCACTATCAGCATGCGCCGTACGCATACCAGTTGGTTGCCAAGCGGGCGATTCTGGTGGAAGCCCTCGAACGCCTGGGAAAGATGGCGCCGCCTTCGGAGATCGCGGTGGTGGCGGCGGAGCCGTTGGGGTATCGCAATCGCGTGCAGCTGCACGTGGAAGAGAACCGGCTCGGGTACCGGGAGGCGCGCTCGCACAGGCTGTGCGCGGTGAGCGAGTGCCCGGTGGGGTCGCCCAAGATCAACCAGGCGATTGCGGCGTTAAATGGCATGACGCGCGACGGACGGTGGCCGCGGTTTGTCAAATCGCTCGAAGTGTTCACCGACGAGCGCGAGGTGCAGATCAACGTGCTGGAGACGGAGCGGCCGGTGGCGCGGCGCTTCTTCGATTGGTGCGGGGCTCTGATTCCGGGATTGGTGGAAGGCGCTTTGGATTACCGGGGCGAGTTCCGGGTGAGCAGCAATTCGTTCTTCCAGGTGAACCGGCTGCTGATCGACCGGCTGGTGGAAGCGGCGCTCGAAGGCGCGGAAGGCGAGACGGCGGCGGATCTGTATGCGGGCGTGGGGCTGCTCTCCCTGCCGCTGGCGCGGCGCTTCCGCGAGGTGACGGCGGTGGAATCCGGCGCCGGGGCGGTGCGCGATCTGCAATTCAACGCGGCGCGCGCCGGCCTGGGAAATCTGCACGCCGTCTCGCAGACGGCTGAGGAGCATCTGGCGCAGTTGGAGAAGGCGCCGGATTTCGTGGTGCTCGATCCGCCACGCACGGGTTTGGGCAAAGCGGTGGTGGCGCGGTTGACGGAGTTGAAGCCGCGGCAGGTGACGATTGTGGCCTGCGACCCGGCGACGCTGGCGCGCGACCTGGCGGGGCTGGTGGCGGCGAGATATCGCGTGGAGGGTATGACGCTGGTGGACCTGTTCCCGCAGACGTACCATCTGGAGACGGTGGTGCGGCTGGTGAGGTAGGACAGGCCTCCTGGCCTGTCCATTCCCGACGGGGCTGGTCTACTTGTGGTGGACAGGCCGGGAGGCCTGTCCTACATGGGCGCTGGACCATCGCCAATCTTCTACTCGCCGTGTCAATCCAGCACTCACGGGGTTCTCTTCGATGTACCGGACGATCCTCTCCAGTTCTTCCGGCCCGCGCGCCCAATGGTCGAAGGATTCGTCCTGCCAGAAAGGCTGCCCCGTGAGACCCAGGATCTCATTGGCCTGGCGCGCCGAATAATTCTTGATCGACTTGGTGATTCTTGAGAGCTCGGCTTCCGGATAGATGAGAATGTGAACGTGATTTGCCATCAGGACCCAGGCGTGTAGTTCGTATAGATGGAGGTTGTCCTGGCCGTACTTCAGGGCATCGACTACGCATTGCGCTACTCGTTCGTCAAGGAGCCATCTTGGACCCGTGGCGGCTTTATCCAGTTCACGATCGATAGCGGCGAATGCTTTGCCGCCGGGCTGGTCCTCGGTCGGTGCGGGGATCCTGGGTAGCGACCCGTGCAGGCGCCACGTGATGAAAAGGGCAGCGTCTTCGGGCTGCCAGTGGGGGAGATGGCGCTCGGAATAGGACATAAAGGTAGATGGACAGGCCGGGAGGCCTGTCCTACTTCACTACGATATTGACCAGCTTGTCGGGGACGGTAATTATTTTGACCACCTGCTTGCCTTCGAGGAAGGGCTTCACCTTTTCGTCGGCGAGCGCGCGGGCTTCGAGTTCTTCCTTCGGGGTGCCGAAGGGGGCGGCGATGCGGCCGCGGAGTTTGCCGTTGACCTGCACCACGATCTCGGCTTCGTCTTCCCTGGCGAGCTCGGGGTCGAAGGCCGGCCAGGAGTGGCGGAAAACAGGGCCATCGTTACCGAGTTCTTCCCAGATGTCCTGCACAACATAAGGCGCGAAGGGGGCGAGCATGAGCGCGAGGGTTTCGAGCACCTGCCGCATGGCTTCGGCGGAGAGGTTCTGTTCCTCGGCATAGAGCAGGTTAACCAGCTCCATGATGGAAGCGATGCAGGTGTTGAAGTGCCAGCGGGTTTCGAAATCCTCGGTAATTTTCCGCAGGGTCTGGTGGAGCTTGCGAAGCACCTTGCGGTCGGCGGCGCCGGAGCGGGGTTCAGCGGGCGTATTGCGGGTGGCGAAGCGGTAGACGCGGCCCAGGAATCGGTAGATGCCTTCGGCGCCTTCCACGCGCCAGTCGACTTCCTTTTCCGGGGGCGCGGCGAAGAGCACGAACATGCGGGCGGTGTCGGCGCCGAACTTCTCGGCGAGCATCTCCGCGCCCACCACGTTGCCCTTGGACTTGGACATCTTGGCGCCTTCGGCGATCACCATGCCCTGCGTGAAAAGGCGGCGCGCCGGCTCGCTGTTTTTGATGAGGCCGAGATCGCGCATCATCTTGGTGAAGAAGCGCGAGTAGATGAGGTGCAGGATGGCGTGTTCGACGCCGCCGATGTACTGATCGATCTCGAACCAGTAGGCGATCTTGGCGGGGTCGAAGGGCTGAGAGGAGTTATGCGCGTCGCAGTAGCGGTAAAAATACCATGAGCTGTCGATGAAGGTGTCCATGGTATCGGTTTCGCGGCGGGCGGCGGCGCCGCACACCGGGCACGTCACATTGACGAACTCGGGGACATTTTCGAGCGGGGAGCGTCCGGCGCCGGTGATCTCGATGCGGTCGGGGAGGATCACGGGAAGTTGGTTCTCCGGCACGGGGACGACGCCGCAGGCAGGGCAATGGATGACCGGAATCGGCGTGCCCCAGTAGCGCT
>PLDO01000194.1 GCA_003136215.1 Bryobacterales bacterium | reverse complement strand
GGCTCTGATCGGAGCCCCGAGCGTCAGCGAGCGGGTTTCCGGCAGCACCGAATCTCGCGGTCACGGTCCTAATGGGATTGGGTGCTCCGTTTCTTGAACTGCAGGCAGTTGCCGAAGCGATGGCTCAACACCAGCCGCAGAGGCGCCGCGCCCTCGCGCGCATCCACCCCGAGAGGCTCCGCGCAAGACTGCCCCGAACCGGGCGAATTGGCCCAGGCAACCACGTCGTAATGCGAGCCGGGGCGCAACACCACGGTGGCTTTCCCCTGCTTGTCTGTGTTCACCGTCACCGGCGTCACCGAGTTCTCCCACATGTCGTCGTAGGCCGCTATCCGCGCATCCGGGACCGGTGCACCGTCAAAGCCGGCCACCGTCACCTCCACCGGAATTGAGGGGGGCGGCGAATCGGGCGGCAGGAAAAAACGGAGATCGCCAGAGATTTCGCCCGCGCCCACGGTGACAACCGCCGCTTCCGGGCGATGCGCCGTGCCGGGAAAATATGCCTTCCGATAATAGGTCCCGTTCAACATGGAAAAATCCATGTTGGCGGCAAAAACGTACGAGCCCGCGACCAGCGGCGAAAAATCGAAACCGCCGTCGGCGGTAGTGGTCACATAGCTTGCCTGCGATGCCCAGGGCTGGTCTGGCCGGGCATCGGCTGCCTTGGCCGTGAGATTTATTCCGGCCGCCGGAGTGCCGTCGGAAAAATAGATGTGTCCGCGAATGTGCCCATCGAGTCGCGTGTTCCAGCCCACTTCGGCGCAGCCACGGTCTTGCAGCGTTACTGTCCAGTTTGGGAATGGTTCATACCGCGCGGGAGCTGCCGCGGACACAACGTACTTGCCCGGCGCAAGCCCGTCGGCCCGGAATTTGCCGTCCGCGCCCGAGGTCACCGTTTTCGTTTCGGGACCCGTGACGGCGACTGTGATGTCCGCCAGTGCGGCGGCATCGTAACTACCGGAAGGGTTGGGCCGCAGGCTCTGAATGCGGCCGTAGACGGAAGAGCCCGGAGGAGCCTTCGGCAGCGCCTCGATCCACTGAATGTCGGTGTCGTCCGCCCGATTGACGACCTCGTGAGTGCCCGTGCAGTGACTGGTGCTGAGGTCGCCATTCGGCGCGGCACTGGCGTAGACCAGGTAATCGTGCCCCTGCTTGAATTCGAAACCACACATGGAGCCTTGATCGGCTGTGTGAATCACGGTCTGCCGCCCCGCAGCGCCGCGATAGAGTTCGGTCACGTCGAAATGAACAATGTATTGGCCCGGGCCGATCACGTTGGCCTCCGGCGGCTTGTCGTAGACGTGCTCAATCTGCACGACATGGCCTAAGAAAAGTGCGGACGTTCTCCAGAACGTGGAACAGACGGGAATCGGCCCCATACAACTGCATGCCAGGGCGGGGCAGGCGCCGGCCAGCGCGAATATCGCCAGGGCGGCCCTTCCCATTACTGCACCTGATAGCTGACCGTGATATCCACCGTCTTGGGCGGGTAGCAGGCGCGGTTGCTGCACGCCTGATAGCGCAGCTTTCCGGTGGCCGCTCCCGGACCCGCCGGAGCGTTCGGCGCCACTTTGAAACTGGCCACCAAGTCGAAGTTCCCGGTGTACACCGAGAGCGGCGTCTCCGAGAACTCGTACTTCTCCTGCGCCGCTTTGGGGTATGTCACCGTGCCGCCCTCCAGCGCCCCAAGCTGCGTCCAGGTCAGCTTCAACGGGATCAGGTACTCCTCGGTCGGCTTGTTGCTGTTGACGTGATAGCCTTCCTTCACCGCCACCGGGATCTTTACCTGGAGCGCCGCATTGCGCTTGCCCGCCACCTTCTGGGGCTCGCCCACGCTCAGGTACCCGCTACTTTGCGGTTGGGCGAAGAGGAAGGGCAGGCAAAGCCACGCCGCGAGAAGCGTCGGCAATATCCTTGATAATCCCACCGGGATCTTGTAGCAGCTGTTGAACGCCATCTTCGAAAACCTTCTTGCCGGTCAGCCCAACGTGGACCGCCGCGATTTTTCCGTTCCGGTCGATCAGGAACGTCGTAGGCAGCGCATCGACGCCGCCGTAAACCTGCGCGGTGGCATCGTTGCCGATCACCACGCGGTAGTTCACTCCCAATTCGGCGAGAAACGGCTTGACCACTTCCCACCCCTCGTCGTCCATCGAAACCCCAAGCACGCTGAACCCCATGTCCTTGTTCTTGCGCTCCAGTTCCATGAACCAGGGAATTTCGATTTTGCACGGCCCGCACCAGGTGGCGAAGAAGTCCAGCAGCACCACCTTGCCTTTGTAGTCCTCCAGATGCACGGTCTTGCCGTCGGCATCCTTCAGCGCGAACTCCGGCGCCGGTTTGCGCTCTTTGTCCGGCTTCACGGGGTTGGCCGCCCTCACGGAACGCGGCTCGGTGGAGCAGCCCGCGAGAATACACGCGGCGAGCAGCGCGATAGCGAATGCGGATGAGGGGCGCAATACGGGCACAGGTAAGTTTCCTGATTCAATTATATCGACAAAGTCCGCTGGCTCAGGACTTCGGCGAACCAGGCGCGCCGTCCGCGGCGCCGGCCAGCGCCCAGCGTGAACTCCCGGTGCCGCGCCACGCCGGAAAAAAGCCATGCCGCCGTATCGCAAAAACTTTCGCAGCAGTACTCCCGCCAGCGGCGCGTCCGCGCGGCGATATCTCTGGCGTCCAGGCCCGCCTTCCGCCACTCCGCGCTCCACCCGAGTTCCCCCCTGGCAGCGCCCGCGATTTCCGCGCGCACCACGTCCTCATAGCTTCGCCGCACCGCGTTACCCAGCCGCAGCCAGATGAAGTGCGCCACTTCGTGGACGAGTATCCGCGGCAACTCCGCGCGCGTGCAATCCAGGGCGATCCGCCGCTCGCGCAGAAAGGAACCGGCATGCACCGGCCCGCGCCGGTCCCGTAATCCGCGCACCACATCGACGCGCACCGGCAGACCCTCCAACGGCGGCATGCGCCGCACTACCACCCCGATCTGCGAATTGTGAGAAAGGAACAGTCCATCCGGCACTATGCATAATGTAGCGTGCCGGAGAAGAACGCCGGCGCGATAACCGTCATGAAAAAACGCACTCCAACCACGAACCCGCCAGCATCCTGGCGGTCGTTATCTTCCTCGCGCTGATTCTAAAGGGGTAACGTTCTTCAAACCGCCAGGAAGCTGGCGGTCTCCTCACAAAGTGCCGGGGTGTCAGTTGATTTCCACCACCGTCTGGAACATCTGCGTGGGCAGGTTAATGCCGCACGTCTTCAAACGATCGTAGAACTTCGGCCGGATGCCGGTGGCGCGGAAACGCCCGCGAACTTTACCGGCCTCCGTGATGCCCGTTTTTTCGAAAAGGAAAATGTCCTGCAGCGTGATGATGTCCTGCTCCATGCCGACCACTTCGGTGATGTGCGTGACACGGCGCGTTCCGTCGCTGAAGCGCGAGGTCTGAACGAACAGATCGACGGCCGAGGCAATCTGCTGCCGGATGGAGCGAATGCCCATATTCGCGTTGGCCATCCCCACCATCACTTCCAGGCGGCCCAGGCCATCGCGCGGGGTGTTGGCATGCAACGTGGTGAGCGAGCCATCGTGACCCGTGTTCATGGCCTGCAACANNGCGTTGATGACGAGTTGGCGGATGTGAATCGCGCCGGTGCCCTCCACATTCGCGGGCCGTGTTTCCATGCGCGCCACGTGGGTCTGCTGGAGGCGCAATTCGGCGGCATCTTCGATGGTGACGATGCGCTCGTCTTCCGGGATGTAGGAGGAGACCGCGTTGAGCAGGGTGGTCTTGCCGGAGCCGGTGCCGCCGCAGATCAGAATGTTCAGGCGCGCCTTGACGCAGCCTTTCAGAAGTTCCAGCATGCCTTCGGTCAAGGCGAACTTCGCCACCAGGTCCTCGCCTTTGAGCGCGTAGCGGCCGAAACGGCGGATGGAGAGCAGGGGGCCGTCCACTGCCACGGGCGGAATTACGGCGTTGACGCGCGAGCCATCGGGCAGGCGCGCGTCCACCATCGGCGACGATTCGTCGACGCGGCGGCCCACGCGGGAGACGATTTTTTCGATGATGCGCAGCAGGTGCGCGTCGTCCTTGAACTCGACCGGCGTGCGGTACAGTTTGCCGCCGCGCTCCACGTAAACATGGTGCGGCGTGGTCACCAGGATGTCACTGATGGTGGGGTCTTGCAGCAGCGGTTCCAAGGGGCCAAGGCCGAACACCTCGTCCAGAATCTCTTCAATCACCCGGTCTTTTTCCACCA
>PLDO01000189.1 GCA_003136215.1 Bryobacterales bacterium | reverse complement strand
CACCGCGGCCCCCGCGTACTGATTCACAGTGACCTTGGCCGCGTGGAGTGGCGCCAATCGCTGCCGGCGTGTCAGCGGCTCGCCGTCCGGCTCGGCCTGGAGTTGATGGTAGTGCGGAGGGAGACCGGGGACCTAGTGGACCGCTGGCGCCTGCGTTGGGAGAATAACGTGCGGCGGTACGCCGAGCTGAGTTGCGTGAAGCTCATCCTGCCGTGGTCGACGGCCTCGATGAGATTCTGTACTTCAGAATTAAAAACCTCGATCATATGCCGGGCATTGGTTCAACGCTTTCCAGGCCAGACCATCCTATCGGCCACGGGCATCCGCAGGCAAGAAAGCCCGAATCGCGCCAAAGCGCCTGTGGCGAAACCACAACCGAAACTGGCCAGCGTTTCTCGGCGCACCCAAGGGCTGGACTGGCACCCCATTCTCGACTGGACCACACAGCAAGTGTTCGGGTATCTCGAAGAAAAAGAAGTCCCGCTGCACGAGGCCTACACGCAGTACGGCTCCAGTCGGGTTTCATGTTGTTTCTGTATCCTGAGTTCGCAAAGGGATCTCGGAGCAGCGGCCAGATGTGCGGAGAACCAAGCAGTTTATCGCGACTTAGTCGGCTTGGAGGCGGCGTCGACGTTTTCATTTCAGCCGACGCGCTGGCTGGGTGACGTTGCACCGCATTGGCTTACCGGGGAGCTACGCCAAGCGGTAATTGTCGCTAAGGCGTGCGCGCGGCGCCGCGAAGCGGCAGAGGCGAAGATTCCGCAACACCTGCTGTATACCGAAGGCTGGCCGAGAACGGTACCGACACTAGCCGAAGCCTCGCTGCTGTCCGATGTCCGCCGGGAGGTCGCTAGTGCCGTCGGCATCGAAGTGGGATACACAGAACCTCTGGAAGTGATTCGCAGATTCGAAGAACTCCTCAGTAGCGGCGTGGGAACCGCGGCGTGATTGAGGGTCCCCTGTATGCGCGCAGCGCATTTGTAGCTGACGCAGCGAAGCACTCGCACGGCCAAATTCACACCTGAACAATTCCAAACGAGGAGCCAATGGCCAAAACAGTAGCCACCATTCTGTCCTATGGCATGGGCGTCGAATCCTCAGCAATCCTGCTGCGCTGGATCATGAGCCCGGTGACGAGACCGTGCTCGTTGGAAGATCTGATCGTGATTACGTCCCAGGTTGGCGACGAATACACCGACACCGGTCGCGACGTGGAGGCCCACATCCTTCCACTGATGCGTGCGCAGGGGATTCGGTACGTGCAGGTCGCGCGACACGGTCATTTCGAAGCTGACGGCATAACGGTGCTCGATGATTCCCGCACTCCTGCAAGGGTGTTCCTCGAAGGCGACTACAAACTCTCGGACGAGCTGAAGCGGAACGGGACGGTACCGCAGTACGGCGGTGTCCACCGCTGCGCCCTGAAGTTCAAGGCGTGGGTGATCGAACAGTGGCTGGAAGAACACGTGCGTGGCCGTGCCCGCCATGCGATCGGATATAACGCCGACGAAACCGGGCGGGTCGCCAGGAGCGAGTACGCATTCGGCGAACGAATAGCATTCGGTTTCAATGCCGACGAAAAGAGCCGAATCAGCCGCAGTTGCGAGTACAACACACTCAGCCGGGAAGCGTTCTATCCGCTGCTGGAATGGGGTTGGGACCGGCGGACCTGCATTGAATACATCCGCTCTGTCTTGGGTATTACCTGGAAGAAATCGGCTTGCGTTTACTGTCCTTTCAACGCATTGCGCGATGACGCGATCGAGCGGCAACGAGAGCATCCGCGCCAGGTCGGCGACGCTATGAGAATTGAACACCTTTCCCTGGCCCTCAACCCGCGCGGAACGATCTACAAGGGCCGCTCTTTGATTCAGATCACTGTCGAAGCCGGCAACGAAGTTGCTGTTGAAATGTACCGCAAGAGCATCGAGTCGGAGCCGTGGGCTGTGTATCGCGTCCGCCGCATCTACTCAGGCAAAGGAAAAGCCGACCGGGCAGTCGAAAAGCTCCACGTCTTCGAGGGCCCGGCCGAGGCACGCATGGCCTTGAACACGATCTCGGCTAGTAGCGGTGTTGCTGTCGAAGAATTGCGCGGAATCCCGTACGTATGGCATGAGCGTCGCAGCGAGACAGACTTCCCCACCCGAGAAGAGTTCATCACCATCGCGCCGGCTGCTGTCGAAACCAAAGCCCGATATGGACTGGATTGGTTCGATGGGCGCTGGTCCGCCCTGCAGCTTCGCCTGTTTTGATATAACTCCACGACCACCACTACTAGTGTGATGTCAACCATCTTCCTGCCGCGAATGAAGCATAACCTGCCGGATGCGGCCCAGGTAAGTGCTTTGGTTGAGTCCGTCCCAACGGCCCGCCCCGGACTCGATCAACCATAAAGTTGCCAGAAGTGGGGTTTTGAAGCATGACCTTAGCGGTGCACGGCACTGGGTATCGGTCCATTCGTATCCGGGCGGGCGCAGGGCACAACCGGGCGAGACCGGCAAGCTTCCGGCGCTGCGCAAGATGTTGGCGTGACCGACCAGATGTCAGCAACGCGCGTTTTTCGTCCACGTGGCGCCCGACGAGTCAAACCAACTTGCGGGAGTTGGTCCGTTGCCGCGGTACATTCGCCCTGCAAGGACGCGTCCCACTCTTACGAAGTATCCTGTAGTACTGAGCCCATTAACCAAGCTCCATGGAGGCATACGTGGCCACGCAGCATCAGCCGTCAACGGATCTGGGACGTGCCTATTGCGTCTATACGAGGCGCATACGTGATTCAATCCAGCCTCAGCTGATGACAGGGATTGACACCGAGGTTCTGGACGGCATCGGAGAGCTTGCCCGGGTGGGCCGAAACTCCCAAATCGCCATCGCGCACGCGCGCCTCATGACGCTTTTCGACGACCCGAGGCTGCCGTCCTCAGATGACCTCCGTGGAGAGGTTCAGGAGGTTTACCGAAAGGCGGAGCAGTTGACTTTCCCGGCCTCGACCGCCTATGTGGCGCAGTCTCAAGCCCTCTCCGGCTGGACCCGAAATCACAGCCTCACCTCCGTCGATCTCACACGATTGCGGTCGCTCGACTTAATGTCTCACAGCGACCCTACTATCAAGACGTTCGTGACCGATATGACGGCAAGACTTGCTGCTGTCACATCTCCGCCTGACGCAGTCCTGTATAGCCAGTTCTTTGAGATCCTGGGGGAGGCGCTTGCTTATCGGTTTCTCAGCGCCAGGCTGAAGACCCGACGCGTGCCGGAGGCGCAGACGAAGACGCCGGATTTCGAGTGCCGGACGGTCGACGACAAGGTCTTCTACATCGAAGTGAAGACGCTCGATGTCGTCGGTGGCGAGTTTCGGCAAGACCAGATCATGGTCGATGCTGTCGACTGTGCGATCGATGTCAAGCAACAGCTCGAACGCGGCAAGACCGTCGCGATAAGCGAGGGAGAAATTGCGCCCTACAAACGCTATGGCGAGACGGACACCTATGATCCGCGCTCGCTGATTCGGGTTATAGACACCCTGCGCGACAAATGCTGGCAGGCGTTCAAGCCCGGCCAGTTTGTCCTCGGCCCGACTCTCGCTGTTGCGATCACCAATCGGTTGATCATTCCCGGCGAGAAGTGCGCACTTGCACCATACTATTTCGACCCGCATGACGGCGGGGTATGTGTGAGCGGCGTCCTTTGGCAATCCTGCTTCGGCCGCATCGGTACTCCAATCTTCCGACATCCCGATTTTCAAGGTAGGCCCACGTTGGAGGGTCACCTGAACGCTCCGGGGGTGTTCGTCGACGAGGGCCGTCCGTTTCCGGGCCTCGGTCTCGTCGCTTTGTCATTCGGAGGACACGACGATTCGGCATTGGGACTCTACGTCGCCAAGCATCCGCCGATCTGCAACTGGGAACCCGATGATACGGAATCAGCCATTGCATCAATCTGCGAAGCCTTTAATGACAACGAAAACAGCCGGGCTTAGGACGTTGCTCATCTCTGAAGCCCTGTCACCCATCGGCTGAAAACGACGGAGTTGCCTGGTCCCTTCCCGGAGGTGCGATTCCCGGTTGTCGCGCCGGCCACTTGGCTGCGTTGTCGCCCACGCTGATCCTGACCGGCCAGCCATACCGGGGGTGGTGCATATGGCGACATGGGCGTTTTCCGTCACTTGGCGTCGTCACAAATCCAGAGATCGTTGAATAGAGTGAGCTACGGTAGCGCGTGAGGGCATAAAGTTGTGCTCTGCATGAGGTCGCAATCATCGGTTGTGGAGCGCTGGGAACCGGTTCGATTGCGGTAAGGCACCACGCTGAATTCTAAATGGCAGCACACTTGTATGATGAGAACGCACGCGAGCGCTGAATGGCGAACAGCGTTATTCTGAACTCTGCGTGGGCAAACATCAATGGCAGCACTACCTTCCCCAGGTATACTTGGCTGGCTTTGCCACTGCAACTGGCGAAGTGTGGCGCTACGATCGTGTCAGCGGAGATTTGAAAGCTCTCGGAACTCCTGTCATCGGAGCTGAGAAGGACCTCTACTCGCTTCTCACGGGCGAGGAGTTGTCGCACGAGATCGAAACGCGATGGTTCAGCCCTCTTGACGGCTGCTTCGGGCCAATTCTCCGGAAGCTTGGGAATGGGGGGCAAATCTCGGCGACCGAACGCCGGCATCTGTCGAACTTCGTCGCTCACCTTCGCGTCAGAACTCCATCGAACATACGTGAGACGGAAGCTAGCTTCAGGCAACTCGACCTCTTCTTGGGGCCTGACCGCGAGCAAATCAAGTATCACTCCCCATCAGCAGAAGGCGCCGTTGATACGTATGTAATGTCCGAAGAACGGTGTGACAGCGTGTCCACCGGTCGCGCCATGGCGGAGGAAAGAAACGAAGCGCTGAGGACTCTTGTCACCACCGGTATCGACCTAGCGCACTCGCTGCTTGACCTCGA
>PLDO01000111.1 GCA_003136215.1 Bryobacterales bacterium | reverse complement strand
CGTCGACGTTTCCGTTTCAGCAGACGCACTGGCTGGCGGACGTTGCACCGCACTGGCTTACCGAGGAATTGCACCAGGCGGTAATTGTCGCCAAGGCGGGTACGCGGCGGCGCGAAGCTGCAGAGGCGAAGATTCCGCCACACCTGCTGTATGCCGAGGGTTGGCCAAGAACGATTCCGACGCCGGCTGAGGCCTCCTTGCTGTGCGACATCCGCCGGGAGGTCGCTAGTGCTGTCGGCATCCAAGTGGGCTACACAGAACCCTTGGAAGTGATTCGGAAATACGAAGAACTCCTCCACGGTGACGTTAGAGGAGGGGCGTGATCGAGACCCTTGAGTGCGCGGCGGGATAAGCTTGCTCGCTTTCGATTGAGCTGACTTCGTTTGTAGCTGACTCTGCGAAGCAGCCACCGGCCCGATTGGCAACGTGAATAATTCCTAGAGGAGGAGTGAGGAGCATGGTCAAAACTGTGGCCACAATACTGTCGTACGGCATGGGTGTCGAATCCTCCGCGATCCTGCTGCGGTGGATCATGAGTCCGGCGACGAGACCGTGTCCGTTGGAAGATCTGATCGTGATTACGGCCCAGGTCGGGGACGAATACACGGACACCGGTCACGATGTGAACACGCACATCCTTCCGCTAATGGGCGCGCTCGGGATTCGCTACGTACAGGTCGCGCGGCATGGTCATTTCGAAGCCGACGGTATTACGGTGCTCGATGATTCCCGCACGCCTGCGAGAGTGTTCTTGGAGGGTGACTATAAACTGTCGGATGAGTTGAAGAAGAACGGAACGGTGCCGCAGTACGGCGGCGTCCACCGCTGCGCCCTGAAGTNNCATGCGATCGGATATAACGCCGAGGAGACCGGGCGAATCGCCAGGAGCGAGTATGCCTTCGGCGAACGGATTGCGTTCGGTTTCAATGCCGACGAAAGGAACCGCATCAGCCGCAGTTGCGAGTACAACACCCTTACCCGGGAAGCGTTCTATCCGCTGCTCGAATGGGGTTGGGACCGGCCGGCCTGCATCGAGTACATCCTGTCTGTTCTCGGTATCACCTGGAAGAAATCGGCGTGCGTTTATTGCCCCTTCAATGCGTTGCGCGATGAGGCGATCGAGCGGCAACTAGAGCACCCGCACCAGGTCGCCGACGCGATGAGGATCGAGCACCTGTCCCTGGCGCTCAACCCCCGCGCGACGATCTACAAGGGTCGCTCGTTGATCCAGATCACCGTCGAGGCCGGTAACGACGTGGCCGTCCAGGCGTACCGCTACAGCATCGAGTCGGAGGAGTGGGCGCTGTATCGCGTCCGCCGCATCTACTCGGGCAAAGGAAAAGCCGATCGGGCAGTGGAAAAGCTCGACGTCTTCGAGGACCCGGCCAAGGCGCGAACGGCCTTGAATACGCTCTCGGCTCGTAGCGGTGTTGCTGTCGAAGAGCTGCGCGGAATCCCGTACGTCTGGCGTGAGCGCCGGAGCGAGACGAACTTTCCCACCCGAGAAGAGTTCCTCACCATCGCGCCGGGTGCTGTCGAAACCAAAGCCCGGTATGGACTGGATTGGTTCGAGGTGCGCTGGTCCGCACTCCAGCTTCGCCTGTTTTGACGCACGAATTCGATCACATCCCGTGACACGTCGATCACGTCCGACCCCTTAAGCGCCTCGGCGGCACCCGGTGGAATGCTGGCGAGGAGGACAGCATATTCAAGTGCCATGACCGCTTGGCTCCAAATGATGTTAGTGGCGTTTCACAGGAGTGATCGTCGTCTCATAGAACGTTGTTTCTCGCCAAGCCGCGGAGGCGCAAAGAACGACAGGACAAAGCTCCCCTTGCGCCTTCGCGGCTTGGCGAGAAACCTGTTCCGTTTTTCCGTGGTTTTCGTGGACGGCGTTTGGCGGGAGGAATCCTAGCGGTGGACAGGCCGGCCACGTCGGCGAGTTGCGCGTTTTGCTTCAACTTGACCGCCGCCCAAGTTCCGGTTGGCGCGTCGCTCTGCAGGAATCGGGCCGCATCTTCGGGTAGACCTTTACTGATTCACCGCCGAGCGCCGAAGCATCCCTTTGCGCATCGTCCCCGGGCCGCGAGCCGAATACGTCGATCCTGGGCGTCAGCGCCCAATGGAATGCGCGAACATGCTCCGGGGACAAGCCGGCGGCAACGCATCAACAACTGTCTGGCACATGCGTGCAGCAGAACGACCCGTGACGTTAGAGCGGAAGCTTCGATGTTTCACAGAGCACGTGTGGGCTGATGCTTGCAGACAGGCGGCGCACACCATATTCGGTGGATTGGGGCCACGGTCCCGGAGAGCGGTAGATGTGAGTGACCAGATCAGGACTGAACGGCATTTCGATGTAGGGAATAACCGTTCGTCCTCTGGCACGGAATTTCAACCGGTCTGCGGTTAAGGAGTCCTTCGTCAGCAACGCAAGAATGCGCCATTCGCTTTCGGATTGAAACGCCTCGTTCTTGAATCGCAGAATCGACTTGACAAGCGACAGTCCCACCTCGAAAGCGAACCTGTTTCGGCAATCTTGAGCCTCGGACGCCGGAAGTAGAGCTATCTGCGTATCGAGCCGATCAAATAGCGACGTAGCATGATCGAGAGTGAATTCAAGCAGAGCAGCTTGACGCCGGTGGTCGTACAACATCTTGCTGATAGCAAACTCAGCGGCTACGGCGCAGGTCACGACCTTCACGAAGTCCACGCCCAGGGCAAAACCACCGTCCGCACTATACGCACGCCATTGCGTTAAAACGTCACTATCAGGGCAAAAGCAAACCGCATACACGAACATGGTTTCGCCGATGCCCAAGAATGGGTTAAGGACGAGAATCTCACGAGTCGACGCGCAGAGGGGGTGCGCGACCCTGGTTCGCAGCACTTCGTCCGCAAGTTCAAAACCGTGCCGAATCTCTGAGCGGTCACTACTCGCCAATACGTCGGAAAGAAAGAACTTGCCGCTTGTCAATATCCCGACTAGCCCCTCTAATGACGTGTAGTGGTAAATGTGTGACGGCTGCGGCGAATCGTACTCCTTCCACCACTGGTTTTGGAATTTCTGCAACTCCGATTCTACTTGCTGGATAATTTCGGTCGTCGTAAGCATGGGTGTCCCAACATGATACCGAAGTTCCGCAAACGCAGGTCCTCCTACAACCAGGCCAAGTCATTGCCTTCCGCACATTACTACTCCGGCCCCTCCATCCGCGCTATTAGCCGCACCCCTCACTTCACCATGCAACGTGAGAGCGTAGCGGCGCCGTCGCTGGCGCGCTAACCTGCGCCACATTGAAAATCGCGACACTCCGAGCGTATCGTCGGCCATCCGGAAGCAATCCACCCGGGCGAGTTGCCGATCCACCGGTCTGCCCGGCACCCCTCCTCAAAACAGCGATCCGGCGGATCCGTCTCGTGAAGTCGCGTTACCCGAGGTCACTGTGGAAGACTTCCGTGCGGGTCGCGTCGTTCTAAGACCCTAGACCCAGTTAGGATTGACGTGTACGCCAGAGATGAGCTGAAAGCTGCGGAGGGCGAATTCATCTGTCATTCCGCTGACATGATCTACTATCAGTCGCATGCGATGAATGCGCTCCATCACCTCGGCGGCTCCTGAGTCGCCCTTGAACTCATCTTCCGTCCGCCGCAGAGCCTCGCGGTACACGGCAAGGTACTTCCGGGAGATGCGACTCATTAGGCTGCTGTCGCGCGCGATCGGCCGACCATGGTCGTCC
>PLDO01000308.1 GCA_003136215.1 Bryobacterales bacterium | reverse complement strand
CGAAGTTCAGCCCGCGCTGCATTGATACTTCACGGTCGGCTTGGATGTGCCTGCGAGCTTTCTCAATCTGTTCGCGGAGGACCTCTTCATCCAGCGCCATAACGATGACGTCGTAGAAATTGAAGGCAACTCCGGTGTAGTGAAGGATGCGGACGATGTCCGCGAGGTAATTCAGTTGGTGTTTGGCAAAGAACTCATCGTGCAGATTGAACGATCCGAAGACCATGTTCACCTGTGCCATGTAGTTCTCGTCGGTCGTGTGGAAAGGATTGTACAGGCACGAGAGCTCCGGTCGCGCGGGATTGATCAGACGAAGATCCCCGAGCCGCCCGGCCCGGTTGATGTGCGGCAGCAGCTCGTAGAAGAAGTCGAGGTCACCCTTTCCGTCGAAGATGACCATCGGGACTTTGTGCCGGTCTTGTGCAGGCCCGACTCTCCGACTCAAGTCTTGGGTGATGATGTTCTTCAGGAGTGTGGTCTTGCCGCTGCCCGTCATGCCCACGACGATTCCTTGCATGACACGCACCTTGTCCGGCCACAACCACGGCGTTCCATGCACGTCGTAACCGAGCACCACGGCGTTTTGCTTCCAAGCCTTCTCGACATGCTTGGCATCCGCGGCTGGGCTCATTACCAAGGGTGGATACCGTCTCTGGTTTTCCTTCCACTCCCGCCGCTTCATTAAGACCCAGATCGCAATGCCGGGCACGCCGATCCCAAGGAGGAAGTAGACGAGGAACTCAGCCATCTGAAGATCGGTGAAATGGTAGGCTCTAGTGCCGAGGAACCAGAGCGTGAACAGAATCAATCCCGCCAGTGCAGTGCACACAAAGATCGGAGACGCCGACAACGACGGCCGATCGCGGGAAAGGTCCGGATAGGAATCTCGAATCATGGGTCTCACCTCCAAGGGGGAGCTTTGGGGGACGTGTGGGATAACTGCGGTGGGCTTCAATAACGGAGATAGGTGACCAGTGCCAGTTCAATGCCTGTCAGGGCGGCGACGGATGTCGCCGTCCTGACCCGTTGTTTGACCGACTGAATGGCCTTCTCCCACGATTCCGGGTCGTTTCTTTGTTGCCACAGATCCCAGAGTCCCCAGCAAACTGAAAACAACAGGCCCGCCAGGATCGTAAGCAGAAGCGTCACTTCGAAGCGCGGCTTCCGATACCACGGCGGCAAAACGATGAACCCGGCTCCTGCGGTCGGTACGTCCGGAATCGGGATTCGATTCAGCCAGCACACAAAGCAGAACTCGACGACGACGAGCAGTGCGGTCGTGAAGTACAATCCAGCAACCTCCCCTCGGCCCAGTGCTCCGTCAAGGCGACCTTTCCAGGTGTCGCTCATGGGTATACCTGCACCCGCGGTGCGGCGAGATTGAAGAACAGGAATGCCGCGGCCACAACTGCAACGAGCGTTCCGAATATGACGGCTTCCCGCTTCGGCTTTCGTGTTCTCTCGGGCTCGAAGGGATTTCGAGGTTCGAGGAAGACATTCAGCGCCCGGTTCACCACTCCAAGGTCGTGCCGTTGTTCCATCCTGGTTTCGAACGCAGCGAGCACCTTGCCGGCTGTCACCGGATCATCCACTGCTACCTCATCACAGAGCGGCCGCCGTCTCCGGGCTGCATCCAGCACATCCTCGGTCGTGACTTGCCTATAGTCAGCCATGGCTACAGCACCAGAATCGCGGTCACATTGCCGGCCGCGTCCGCCGGGAAAGCTAGTTTGACAACCGTTCGACGTCCCGGCTCGCTGGCGGCCGGCAGATCGAACGTGGTCACGCCGTGGCCGGTCTGCCCTGGCCGAACGACGGGCGCCTGCAGCTCGGTGTGAACAACGGGAACGCGTGCCTCGCCTTTCCACTTGAGCTGGTAATCGCCGGCAAGCTGGCTGTTTGTCAGCGGAATCAGAGACTGCGGCGCGCGCGGCGAGGTTAGAGTGAATACGTCCGGAGGCGCTGGAAAGTAGACGGTCCGGCTTCCATTGACGATGGCATACCGAAGGTAGACGCGGCCATCCTTCTGGTAAACGTCCTGCACCAAGATCTCCACTTTCTCGTGGTTTCTTGAAGATCCGACCACCTTGACGGGCGAACTCTCCATCAGCATGGCCGGAGGAATCTTGGGTTGTTCGACGACCGGCGGATGTTCGACCGGTTCCGGCCGTTTGGCCTGAATGGTGGTTGGGTCCTGGTCGATCGCGAAGTGCATCTGTTCCACGGAGGCCGCGGGCACCAGCTCGTAACTGAGACGGCCGGAGGCGGTCCAAATGAACAGGTTGGTGGTTGCGCCAGGCTCCAGCGGCTGGATGAAAACCTTGTTTTCGCGCCATTCGATCTTGAACGACGAACTGCCGGCGGCGACCTGCGTGACGGGTTCGCCGAGTTCAATCACGCTGAGATGGTCTTGCGCCGTACCCAGGCGCGTAACTCTATTCCGGTCCAGCGTCTGTGTCTCGATCTTCTGGCCGAATACGGTCAGGGTCGCGATTGCGATAAGCATCAGAGTGCGTTTCATGGGCTTTTCTCCTTCAGTCAATGCCTTACTTCTCAGAGAAGCCTACAGGGAGGCCCGGTTTCCCAGACCTCCCCGAAAGCCACACTACTCGTCCAACCTCGGCTTCGGAACCTTGGGCTTCTGCCTGGAACCAAGAAGTTCGAGCTTCCCGTCCCTCACTTCCGTCCGCCCGGATTCGAACTCCACGGGATGAATCCGCTGAGTTCGGCCGTGATCGTAGATCAGGTCACCGGTCCTCGTTACTTGCATGAGGAAGGTTTCCCTTTCGATGATCTGTCCCTGGCCGTCGCCGACCTGATCGACGAGGTAAACGTTGCCGTCTTCGTCGATGTATACGTCCCCGTCAACCAGATCAGGAATTGCAACGGTGACTGGACGGCCTCCGGTGCGCTCCGCGATCATGTTGACGAGTTCCTGCGGAAAGGCGTAAAAAACGATACTCCCGGTACTCTTGCTCCCCTTGCACGTGATCGCGTAGAGAGCTGCCAACCAGTCGTAGGCGTTCTTCGACTTCCGTTCGGCCCACTTCCGCACCAGGTGAATCATGTTGCGCATCTCCTGGCGGGAGCGTTCCTCATACCAATGCAGCGCTGCCTTGGCCGTATTGCGACGCTTGAATGCCTTCCGCCTTGCCGCCGCGTCGTTCATGTCGCACGCGTTCAGCTCCGCTTGGGCATCGGTCACTTCTTTCTGGTACTTGTCGCGCTTCTTTAAGATCAGCGAAATGTTGACTCCGTAGACGGTGGCGATCTGCCCTGCCTCCTTGTACATTTCACGATCGAATCGCCCGTTGACGATCAGACCGCGAAAGTCCGCCAGAGGCCGGACATCGCTGAAGAAGTCGTCCAGCTCTTTCCGAAGTACGTTGTACAACCTGCCGATCTTGTCCGTGGGGCTCACGGTCAAGTGCAGCGGCAAGTCGCCTGCGCGCTTCTCGTCCTTAAACCGCAACCATGGGGCGGTCAGGACCTGCTTGCGGACATTGATGATCACGTCCTGGTTCGGTATCGTGCCGTGTTTCAGAGCATCGAGTGCCGCCTGGAGTTCTTTCGCCAGCAGTTCCGCAAGGTCAGAGCGTCCGGCAGCCAGGCAAGACGTCATCAGGTCGGTGATGACCCCAATCCCGTTGCCTTTCGCCGAAACCGCAACCTGGGGCAGGTTCCACCAGGCCGAGCGCCTCTTCTTCCGTTTATCCTTCTCGTTCGAGAAAGTTTCGCGGTGACTGAAACGGTCCTCGACCCACCGTGGAAAGCGCTGCTCCTCCACCACGCAAACAACGTCGAAGTCGTAGTCGCCTCCGTTCTTCGCCGCCGTTTTCGAGTGCAGGGTGATGGTGTGATCCAGACGGAGTTGCCCGGTGACGATCTGCTGGACGGCCTCGGGCTCAGACATCGAGCAACCTTGCCGTCTCAGGTCGTTCGTCAACCGCGCTACCGTATCTGGACCAGTGAGGTTCTTCAGCGGGAGCAGGTCGTCCTTGGCGCGAATGGGATACCGGACTTCGAGGAGGCGCCGGGAGACGAGACTCGTGATGGCGTGATCCTCAGGCATCCAGTCCGAACCGCTGTAGACCCTTCCGTTGTGAGCCACCAGGTAGCCGTCATCAGCCAATGCGAACGCAGGCAACCGGAAGCCACCTGCGGTGCACAGCTTGTACGCCCACCGGCACAAAATCCGCTGCAGTTGATTGTTGATGAAGGGGAACTTTACGAGCTGACCACTGCCATCAGCCTTCAGCGCCGCCTCCACCACGGTTCGCTCCGCGGACGTGTACTCTCCGTCTTCCATGGCATCCCCGTCTGCGTGTACTGGGCGTGACGAATTCGAGGTGCCCAAGAGCCGGAATAGTTCTTCGAAGTTGTTCTCTTCGACGGTGGTCTTCAGCTTCCGCACTTGCGCGAGCGCATGCGGCAAGACCTCCAGGTCGATCGAGTCTTCGGGAGCGTGAGTCAGAAGCGTATAGCTCGACTCGTATTCCAGTTGCCGCGAGATCTCCCGGATTCCCAACACAGCTGGTCCCCGGAACAACTGCGCGTCGCCGAAACAAAGCCTCACTAGAGCTGACTTTTCCGGTAACGCAGGCTTCATGGAGCTTTTGGGCAGGATCACGTCGGCGCCGAGTGCTTCAGCGACGTCATTCTCCATCACCTTAAAACTGCCCTTGGCCTGAGTCCGGTTGAATGCGAGACGGAACTGGTAGAAGTGACCGGCGGGCAGATCCAGCTTTTCAAACATCGAACGCCGAATCCAACCGCGGCAGTCATTAGTGCCAAGGGTGTGGTCGTCCACTACGAGCACTCGAACGTCCGGCTCCTCGATCCGCACCTTGCAGGGTGAGATCAGGATGCCGAAGTAGGTGATCGCAGCTTCGGGCCACTGCTGGAAACGCTCAGCGATTGGCTTCTCGAACTCCTTGTTGACGGCGTAGTATTTGCCGTTCTTCGCAGAACCCGAGGCACCGATGAGGCGATACTCCACCCCACCAACGCGAAATGTTGCCAGAGCCTGTTCCACCTTGGCACGCCCGTACTCATCGAGTTCTGTGCCCGGAATTGCGACAGTGGCCACACGGATTCCTGGATACAGCGCGTCCAGGAGCGTGTTTTCGAGCTGTCCTTGCCGGGTCATTTGCATCGACTTCTGAGCGACCGTTCCTTCCTCATCGATTTCCAACGCCAGCACTGGCAATTGGGACTTAACTATCGTTTTCATTGGCCTTCTCCTTNNGAGAGCCGTCACCGGGTTGTTGTACTTGTTACGCCGCCTTCGTCTTCACGCTGAACTGTCGGAACCGCCGCCATTCCGCGACGCGTTCTTTGAGTTCATCCACAAGACTCGGGAGCGCTTCCATCACTACACCGAACGCAATGCCGCCAATGAACAGCAGACGCTGTTGCCAGGTCATGCCGGCGCTGATGAGCATTGCGGAAACGATTGTGAGCAGTGTTGCCATCTTGCTTCTCAACATGGATACTCTCCTTTTC
>PLDO01000018.1 GCA_003136215.1 Bryobacterales bacterium | reverse complement strand
TCCAGTTCTCCCTCGATCGGACGTACGCGTCCGGCTAACACCATGGTTGACGGGTCTTGGCAGCCGGGATAGGCTACTTTGCCATCATGGCGGCGTAGGCCGTGGGGGTCAGTTTGGCCAGAGACTGGATGGAGCGGTCGGCTAGGCCGGGCAACACGTCGGCCAGATATTTGCGGATGGGCACGCCCAGTTTGCGGCAGCTCTCGACGATGCTGAAGATGGCGGCGATCTTTGGTCCCGCCTCTTTGCTGCCCAGGTGCAACCAGTTGCGCGTTCCGATCGCGATGGGTCGCATCGAGTTCTCCGCCCAGTTGGTCGACAACTCGATTACCGGATGCTCCATGAAGCGCGTCAGCTTCTCCCAGCGATTCAGCGTGTAGGAGATGGCATTGCCGGCAATGGACTTCGGCAGTATCGCCCCCGAAGCCTGCATCGCAAGCAGCAGCGCATGCAACTCTACCAGAACTGCAGGCGCGCGTTCCTGCCGCAGCGCATGGCGGTCATCGAGCGACAACTTTTGTTCGCGAGCCTCGCGGTCGATGGCAAACAGGCCATCCATGAGCACGACAACGCGTTCCAACTTAGGATCGGTTGCCTTGGCCTTGGTCTGCACCTTGATGGCTTCGATAAATTTGCGCCTTGAGTGCGCCAGGCAGCACGCGTGAATCAAATCTTTTGTGCCGATATCTTTTTCATATGCGGCATATCCATCCGTGTGGAGTATGCCGCCATAGTCTTTGAAGAAAGCTTTCGGAACCTCTTTGCTGCGGGTCATCTCGAAGTCGAAGACCACACCTTTGTCCGGCGCGCTGTACTGCCAGAAGTATGCTTTGTGGTTCTCGCCCTTCTTGTCCGGCGTTTGCACTCCGACATGGGTCTCGTCGGCCTGGATATAAATGCCGGCGAGCAGATCGCGCGCCATCACGCCGACGATCGGGATCAGCAGTTCGCCCACGCGCAATACCGAATCGTTGATCGTCGACAGCGCCACATCGATACCGAGATCGCGCAGCAGGATCGCACGTTGACGATAGAGTGGAACGCTGTCGGCATACTTGCCGATCAAAAAGCTGACGATCGTTTCGTCCGAGAAGATCGATTTGGGTGCGATGCGTACCAGCACCGGAGCAGTTGCTACACCTTGCTCGACGCAGATCGAGCAGGCACGCTTCTCGCGCTTGAGCACGGTTACGAAGAACTCGATCGGCTTCATGTCGAGCACCTCGGTTTCTTCGTAGCCAATAACCTTGGTATCATCACCGCACTTGCCGCACGTGCACTGATCGGGCGTGCAGGGGATGATCTTGGCGACACGTTCCAGATGCGCAGGCAGTTCGTTGCGGCCGGGATGATTCTGGCGGGCACGCCGCTGCTTGTCGGTCGCTCTGTCGCTCTCGGTCGATTCCGGTAGCGGGCCGCGTTCAATCTCGCCCTCGACTTCATCGCTCGACACGGAGGGCTCAAGATCGAGCAGTTTCAACTGGAGGTCGCTAAGTTTCTCGCTCTGC
Source organism: Bryobacterales bacterium (assembly GCA_003136215.1). Classification (GTDB taxonomy): domain Bacteria; phylum Acidobacteriota; class Terriglobia; order Bryobacterales; family Bryobacteraceae; genus Solibacter. Next base: position 2,578 of record PLDO01000018.1, on the reverse strand, counting down.
TTGCCGTACGTCTTGATGCGCTCCAGGCGAAGCTCCTCTACGAGCTTCTGGATCTTCAACTCGGACAGAGCAATGATCCGATCTTTCGCTGCGATTGCCTGTCCCATCTCCTGCTTCAACTGCGCAACGATCGCGGCGGCAACCGGATCGAGCACGACGGGCAGAGACGACTTGAAAGCAGGATTCATCCTGCCTCCATTATCTCAGACTGTGCTATGTATATATCGTCGATTCGCCTGTATTCATGCGGTCATCTGCGATATTTTCTTCTCTTCAATAATGGGCTTTCTGTACCACTTCCGCTTCGTCGTTGCGGACAGGTCGATGCCGCCGATCAACAGCGCAAACTCCTCGCGTGTCAACTGCACGCGGCCATCTTCTGATGCCGGCCAATGCAATCGCCCTTGCTCCATGCGGCGCGCACAGACCCATAGGCTGTTGCTATCAAAAAAGAGAATCTTCATGCGATCTCTTCTCGAATTGGCGAACAAAAACAGATGACCGCTCTGTGGGTTCTGCTGTAACTTGCCGACAACAAGAGCATAGAGGCCATTGAAGCCGAGACGCATATCGGTTTTGCCGGTAGCGACGAAAATGCGCGTCGCCGCGCCAAGACCAAGCATCGGGCTATGCCTGCTCGAGCACGGCGATCAGCCGTGTTAGCGTGGCCGCGTCGAAACCAGACGATACTGCAATACGCCGCCCGCCAGCCAATTCAACCAGCAACCGGTCGTGTTGCTCTGTGTGGGTTGTGGGCTTCTCGACAAACTCGACCCGCGCCAGTGGCAGCTCCACAGCACTGAGGGGCCTGCTCACCGACACGGACGGAAGAGAATCGTGATGGCGTGCATGCTGGCAATACCTGGCGAGAGTAGACAGCGACAGGCCATGCTGACGACAGAACTGTGTTCGACTCAACCCACTCTGCGGATAAGACGACACGATCTGCGCCACCTCCGCACGGCTGCGACGACGGAGACGGTGAACTGTAGGGACGGGATATTCACTCATGCCTTCAGTGAATCATCTTCCAAAGCCTACGGAAAGAATGGTCTTGGCCGGAGGGACACGAAGGAATGATACTGCAGGCAGATGCATTGCGAGGAGCACGGTTGGTCTACGTGACCCCTGGGCATCAGTTTCCATTGGGAATCACGATGAGTCTGGCCCGGCGGCTGCAGTTGCTGGACTGGGCCGCGAAGTCGGGAGCAGCAATCCTTGAAGACGACTATGACAGCGAATTTCGTTACTCAGGGCGTCCGGTGCCGGCGCTGCAGGGACTCGATCACCATGGGCTGGTGCTGTTCACCGGAAGCTTCAGCAAGGTTCTGTTTCCGTCGCTGCGGCTGGGCTACCTTGTGGTCCCTCCTGACCTGGTAGAGTCCGTTTCCGCAATCATTTCAATTACCAGCCGGCATGCTCCTCTGCTTGAACAGGCGGTGCTTTGCGATTTCATTGCGGACGGCCACTTCGGACGCCATCTCAGGCGCATGCGGCAGGTGTATGCGGAGCGGCTGTCAGTTTTACGGGAGTCTGCACAACAGAGGCTTGCCGGGCTGTTGGAGATTACAGGTGTTGAGGCCGGCTTGCAGACAGCTGCCCAGCTTGGCGGCGGACTCGACGGTGAGTCCGTTGCTGCCGCCGCAGCCAGGAGAAATGTCGAGGTGACTCCTTTGAGCCGCTACTCGCTGGGCAAGAGCACACGCGAGGGACTGCACCTGGGCTTTGCTGCCGTGAATGTGAGGGAAATCCGGCACGGGGTTAAGGAACTCGCGATCGCTCTCGACGGTCTGTTGAAGGTCTCTCCAACTCAAAGCCTGCGAAAGCCGATGCAGTGAGATAGGTTGGATATAAAGGCCAAGAAGCTACGTTCCAACTTGGCCCAATGAGACGGACCCGGACCTGCTTTCGCCGGCGAGACGGCAATCCGACTCAAGGTCCGCACCGAATCCGTCCCGGAAATTCGGCAAAGGTCAACCGATGACAGTTCGGGACCGGGGGTCGGAGTTTCAAATTCTCTCTCCCCGACCATTCGTTACATTTTGCCCTTTTGAAGATAAGATCAAAGGGCTTTCTATATGTAGGATAAAGACTTACAGCNNACTTTCTTGAGCAATTCGGCCTGCTCGGCTGGTTTCTGCGTAAGGTAAATAGAATGAGCATTTTGCGCGAGTTCTAAAATCCTTTGCATATTCAACAGCTTTTCACTGGCGCTGTCTTCTGTTAGCCCTGACGCGAGCGATTCAATCCTTGTTTCTTCGGATTGCCACTCTGCCTGTTTTCTCTGCCAAAAGCTCTCAGAGATCTTGCCGTCGAGCTTGTCGGTATAGGCCGCATCCATGCGGTCGCGGAGTATTCCAAGTTCGCGCTTCAGACGTGCACGTTCCTGTTGTTGATGGTCCCGCATTTGCACGTGTACCTGCTGCAACGATGCCCCTATGGTTCGGGCAACTTCCTCAGGAATGGATATGTCCTGGAGCACGTGTCCCAGTCTCCCGGCGATCTCCTCCTCCCGAAAACGGGGCAAGCCGCATTTTCCTCGATGCCCGGTGCACCGGTAATAGACGTATTTTTCCTT
>PLDO01000533.1 GCA_003136215.1 Bryobacterales bacterium | reverse complement strand
CCTGTCTTGGACAAGAGTGAACCGAAATGGAGTTGTGTCCGACCGATCTGAGTGTTAGGTTTGGATCTGGATCTGCTGCGCATGACCCGCCTTGAGATCCTGGCAACTCATCCGACGCCGCGACGCCAACGCGGCTCTCCGACTCGCCCCAAAAGCTCCTTGTGTGATCGTTGCCAAACGACCATCAAGATGCTGTAACGCACCCTCCATGCTTGTTCAAAGCCGGCCTGGCGGATTCATTGCTCAAGACTCGTGAGCCGACCGTCAAACCCAGAAAACACAAGACGACTGGCAACTACATGTACGAGTGCATCGAATGCGGACTGGAGTGGGAAATCGCTTCGATTATACCCCCCTGGTCGGATACATTCGAGTATTCCGGCTTGGCGGCACCAGGGGACGCTGGCTTTCAAAGCTGAGATGCCCGTCAATCATCGCACCCCTGCTCTGGCCTGCTGGCGAATTGGACCACGGATGAACACAGATAAACGCGGATAACACAAACGCAACTCTTATCTGTGTTTATCTGTGTTCATCCGTGGCCCAAAGTGTTTTTTTCGATAAGCACCTACACTTTCGCTATTACGTCGAGCAGCCCCTTCAGGCTTTGCTCGCTGGAATACGTTTTGCCCTTGGGGTCGCGCCAGTGGGTTTCCAGCGTGAAGGTGCCCTTGTATCCGTCTTTGAGGAGCGCGCGGATCTGGCCCAGATTGTCGAACTCGCCGTCACCAACTTTGGCCCAAACCACCTTGCCGTCCTGGTGCTTGTAGTCGCGCAGGTGGACGTGGAAGACGCGGGCGGGGTCAAGCTTTCGGTAGCCATCGGGGAAGCTCTGCTCGCCACTCTCACCGGCGTTGTTGGGGTCCCAGGTGAGGCCGATATTGTCTTCCTTGACGTTCTTGAACAACAGCGCGGCTTCGGCGCCGGTAGAGACATAGCCGCCACCGATGTTTTCCACCGCCAGGCGAAACCCTTTGGCGCGCCGCGCGGCCTCGCGGGTGAGTTCCCAAATGCGGGCGTAAGCCTTTTCGTTCTTGGTCTCGTCTTTGGCCAGCATGAAGGTGAAGACGCGGATTTTATCGGTGCCGAAGGCTTTGGCGCGTTCCATGGCGGCGGTCAATAGCGCCCATTGCGCGTCCAGCTTCTTCTGCCCTTCCGCCGTGTCGGGCGGCAGCGGAATCTTGAAAAACCCGGTGCCTTCGATGGAGACGCGGATGCCGTGTTCATCCAGGATCTTGCCGGCTTCGCGGATCTTTTCCATCGGCTGCGCGGTATTGTAGGGGCCCCAGATATTGCGGATCTCGGCCCAGTGCAGGTGGTACTGCTGTAGAAATTTGGCGGCGGTTAGGACGTCGTCGTCGATTTCGTCGGTGGTGATGCCGAGTTTGAGATCGGCCAGCGGCAGCGCGCGCAAGCGGCGGCCGAATAGCAGCGCGGAGCCGGCTAGCAGATGGCGTCGGGTAGGCGAGTACATGCAGAAATTATAGCCGCTGGCGATGCCGGGGGTTATGCTGGCAATATGGCCAAAGAAGGAACTTCGCGACGGCAGTTTTTCTACGGGGCCCTGCTGGCGGGAGCCTTGCCCGCCGGGGGCTTCGGCAGCACGCCATCCTTGAAACACCTGGGCTATAAGTCGCCCAACGAAAAGCTCAATATCGCCGCCATTGGCGCGGGCGGAAAAGGACGGAGCGATATCGCCGGCTGCAAGGCCGAGAACATCGTCGCCTTCGCCGATCCCGACGATGCCAGCGCGGCCTCCACCTACAACCTCTATCCCAAGGTTCCGAAGTACAAAGATTTCCGCCGCATGTTCGACAAGGAGACTGCGAATATCGACGCCGTGCTGGTTGCCTGCCCCGATCACATGCATGCCACCGCGGCGCTCTGGGCCATGGCGCGCGGCAAGCATGTCTACTGTCAAAAGCCGCTGACGCGGACGGTTTGGGAGGCGCAGGAGTTGGAGAAGGCCGCCGCCAGAAGCGGCGTGGCCACCCAGATGGGCAACCAGGGATACTCCAACCCCGGCGCCCGCGAGTGCTGCGAAATCATCTGGAACGGCGACATCGGCGACGTCACCGAAGTGCACGCGTGGACCGACCGGCCGGGCAAGTACTGGCCGCAGAGTCCGGACGTCGTTCCCAAGGAAGCACCCGTCCCGGCAACGCTCGATTGGGAAGTCTGGCAGGGGGGAACCATCCCGCGGCCGTATAGCCCGGCCTACATTCCGCGTGCGTGGCGCGCTTTTCCCGATTATGGGTGCGGCGCCGTGGGCGACATGGCGTGCCACATTTTGGGAACGCCCAACATGGCGATGCGGCTGGACGCGCCGGCCAGCGTGGAGTGCATCAAGAAGGTAGGCCCAAGCAAATATTGTTTCCCCCAACAGACGGTGCTGCGATTCGACTTTCCGGCCAGGGGCTCCATGCCGCCTGTCAAAATCTTCTGGCACGACAGCCTGAAAGAGTTCCTCAAATTCGACGGTATACCGGCCGGCGAATTGATCGGCGACGACGACAACAACGGCAGCCTGTTTATCGGCACGAAGGGCATGGTGACCACCGGGTGCTACGGCGAGCGCACACGCCTGATGCCCGACGCCAGGATGAAGGATTACAAACTGCCTCCGCCGTTGCTCACGCGCTCGCCAGGACACTATGCGGATTGGATTCGCGCCTGCAAGGGCGGCGACCCAGCGTGCTCCAATTTCAGTGTGGCCGCGCCGTTCGTGCAGTGGATGCAGTTGGGCGTGATTTCGATGAAGGTGGAAGGCAAGCTGGAATGGGACGCCGCCAAGAAGCAGTTCCGTAACAACAGTGAAGCCAACCGGTATCTGAAGCCGAACTTCCGCAAGGGCTGGAAGCTCGCGTAACAGGTCACTCCCTGGTCGGCAGGTGGGACAGGCCATCGCCTTTCGTGGCCTGTCTCGCTTCGCACGCTGGTCGGGTCATGCCCCCCTAAAAAAAATGGTTCCAAGTGAC
>PLDO01000215.1 GCA_003136215.1 Bryobacterales bacterium | reverse complement strand
CTCCTCGCCGAGTCCCGTGTGTGTGGCCAAGCCATAGATCGTCACCTTGGACGTCACCACGATCTTCGCCGTAATGGTCCTTTCTGTCGCACCACGTTCCTTCCGTTCGAAGTTCTGGACCATTTGAACGTTGTAGTCCCTGGTCCAGCCGGACGGCGCGAATAGGTCGTTGAGCCGGTCGGTGTACGCTCGCGGATCGGCATACGCCATCATCTGACCTCGATCACGGGGACCTTTCGGCCCACCGACCTTGCACGTGTTCGTCACACGCCACTTAATCTCACTGGGTTCGAACGGGTCTTCCAGTGCCGCTACCAGTTCTTGAACCCGTTCTTGTGTAAACGCCGTCACCGCACTAACTCCATGCGACTGTCCATTCATCGCAACCGCCGACGGCGGCGACGATGATCCGTTTGTCATCGTTGTGTCCTGCATACCTGTGCTCCTTTCGTTTTGTTCGATTGCTCAAATTGGCATTGCCCACCCCCGCGACATGGACGCTTCGAACTGGCGGGGCATACCGGGGGATGTGCTCGGCCAGTTCGCTTTCCGATCGCGTACTGACCCGACGGTTCCCCGCACATAGATGTCACCGCCCGGCGCGCGGGCGAACTCGGCATCCGCAAGGTGTTGGCGGTCGCGGGCTGGCGGCGGTGTCGGACTATAGCCCGCACGCAAAGCAACCACCATCGATCCGATATGGCGTTGGGTAGTGGCCCAGCTTGAATCGCAAGCCGTTCCTAAGCGCATGGCGAGTCTCGGGTGATCAGCCGCTAGGTTCCGGCTATAGACACTTCCGCGAGTCCACGACACGGCCATATGGAAGGCGGATCTCCAGACACATAGCGTTCGTGGGAACGAATCGCCGCAGTTCGGCGCTACCGGGATCTGTTGGACCACCCCTATTAGAGGCCGAACCGGTTCAACTCTTCGAGTGGCCGTGGTCCCAAACCGGGCCGATTCCTCGGAACAGAATTGCGGCCCCTTGCCTTCTTAGATAGGTCGTTGGCATTGACGATCGCGGTGTAAGAAACCGGCCGCAAATTGCTGTGACTACCTCTTCAGAGTGTAGGACTTGTCGAACTGAGCGACGATGTTGGGGCTGTAGAAGTCTTTGCGGGAGCTTTTAGGATTGCCCGGATCCAGGTAGCGGGTCTTCATGTATTGGGGATCGACGGCGAGTTGCTTGCGGAGAACGTGATATTTGTCGTTCTCCTTAAAATCGATGAACCGCTTTTTCAGGCGTTTGGTCAACTCCTGGTAGTCCCACGGATACTGATTTCGAATATCTTCTTCAGTAAGGGTCACCTTAACGGCGGTTGGGTCCGTCGTCACCATCACGGCGTTGGCCGCGGCCGCAGACGTGCGCTTGAAGGAGATGTTGACGTCAAGAGAGACGTGATAGTCGGGCACGGTGTCGTCATCCCCCTGCCTCATGAGGGAGGCGAGGTAGTTAACCACGTTCTTCTCGTCATTTGAGATGGTGATTGCCGTCGCCGTGCCGAGAGGTGGCAAAAAGCCGATCGGCATGAGATACAGGCTGTAGCTCGAAAGGTCGAGATCGAGCCACAATTTGCCCAACTCGATGAAGTTGCGCAGAGAAGCGGTACCGATCTCCAATACCTGCTTCGCCAACTGGGGGCTGGCATTCATGTAGTGCACCGCATTATCGCGAATCTCGGTGAGCGCCTCAATGTTCTTCTTGACCGGGCCCGGGACCACGATGCCCTTCTTTTCGAGCGCAGGCAAACAGCCATCGATGCTCATGGTCATGATATTTCCCGTGCGGTTACGTTTGACTTGCAGCTTTTTGGACGTCTTGCCGCTCTTTGTCTTGGGCGCGTAATAGACGTATAGGCATCGAGGATCGTTCCCGTTCTGGTCCAACAGTTTGGCCTTGACCAATAGCTCCCACGCATTTAAGGCGAGAATCGCGAAGGTCTCCTCGCGATAGGCGAAGGCGGGCTTGTTGTAGATCTCAATGGCAGAGATCAGCGCGGCCTCTGCGTTCTTCAAAAGCCTTGCGGAACGGCTGAGGCGGGACATGCTATCCACCCCGTCCGCTGGATTTCAAAAGCAGCCGGATGATGGCGAACATCCGGTGGAACAGGTAATCGACCTGCGCGGATTCCACGATCGGAGGTTTTCCCACCTCGGTGTGGCGAATCATCAGGTTGTTGCCGATGAAGTTCAGCTCCTTGGCTTCGGTTTCAAGCCGCTCGCGAAAAACCGGCTCGGCTGCGCCCTTGTCCAAGATTGCCTTAACCTGTGCAGGCTTGTTCGCTCCCCGCTCGACTGTTTTCAGACGTTCCCACGCGTCCCACAGCTTCTCAAGCCCCTCTTTCCGAACATCCAAGGATCTGTGCAGGAATTTTTCCCGCGTTGTTTCGAGCAGGCGGTCAAGCTCGTTGTCGCGGGTGTTGAATATCGCCTTTTCCAACGCCTCATGGAGAACCGCAGGCGCAATGCGCGTGATCTCGCCGTCTTTCAGTTCGAAGGCCAGGCCGTTTCGTTGGAAGAGAAGGTTGATGTCGTCTTGAAACCGCGCCCGGCCTTTCTCCTGGTCATATGACCAATGTGAATGGCTCATGTAGCTGTGATAGCTGGGGTCGGTCGGCTCTGCGACATGTTGGTAGGAGTACTCCACCGCATCGAATACTTGGCCATCGGTGGCGGGAGGATCGGCGCCTAATTGTTCTGGTGGCCAGAGAATTCGGTATGCCGTCATATCTCGCTGGAGCCTGCCGGTTGCAGTGCCAGCGTAAACGTAGCCGTCGCCGCACTGGTCAGGAAAGGCGAAGCCGAACCACTCCTCCTGGATTCGCGCTGTGAGCAAACTCCAGAGGGCGGTCCGAGAGTCGTCGTCTAGCTCTTCCTTGGTGCGTGGAAGGCCTTGGCCGTAGCGATCTGTAAACAGCTTCCTCATGGGTCGGCACGAACTTGCAGAATTAGGGGGAACAGTTCATTCTACCAAGCAGGACTTGAGATAATGACTGGCTAGAGGCTCGTTGGATGCCATTGAATCAGGAAGACGTTAAGAAGCTGGGCTGTGCGCTCGCTGGCGGGATCGTTGGGGCGGCGCTACTCAAGAACCACTACGACGAAGGGAAGAAAAGCCAGGCCGAAAAGGACGATCCCGAGGGTGTCGAATGGCTGTGCGATCTGATCGGTGCGCTACTGGACGATTGGGAACCGGGGTATTACGAGCGCGAGGACCGTTACACGGAACACCTTTTCCGCTACCTGAAGCGCGAGCTGCGCAAGGAACTGGAAGAGGGCGAGCCGAGCGTGACGCTGGAGCTTCGGACGTCAACGCTCTTCGGCATACCCGACATCCTGATAAATGACCGGCTCGTGTTGGAGCTGAAGGTGGATCCGAACAAGGCGGAGCGGGACCGGCTCATCGGACAGTGCTGCGGCTACTCGCGGGAATGGGTGACGTGGGCCATCGTAATCGACATGCCCGACGACTGCGTTCAGCATTTGGAGGAGATCCTCGAAGCCAAGAGCCTAAACTATATCCATGTAATCCCGTTTAATTGTGACGAGGATGAGGAGGATGACGAGGAGTAGTGAGTCCGGATAAAATGATCGGTCATGGCCAAGCTGGACCGGTTGCGCCGCGTCTCGTGGCTGTATCACTTCACGGACGCACGCAATCTTCCCTCAATCCGAGAGCTTGACGGCCTATGGTCAACCAAGAAGCTGCGGGAGATGGGCGTCGAATTTCACGCGGGAGGCAACCAACATAGTCTCGATGCCGACGAGATGTTCGGGATGGACCAGTACGTGCATCTCTGTTTTACGAAGGAAATCCCCATGGCCCATACTGCGAAAGCCGAGGGGCGAATCGAGAAGCTCCAGTGGCTCTATATCGACGACCCACCGTCCATTTTCGAAATTGATGGGGTGCGCTACAGTCCGGAGGTTGCGAACAAGTCCGGCGCCGAACTTTTCTCGATCGAACATGCGCGCGAGACTTTCGATTACGTTGCCCTCTACGACTACCTCGACTGGAAAGTCGGCGACCACTATGCCAGGCGGGTGGCTGCGGAGAAGTGCGAGATCCTTGTGCCGGACCACCTACCGCTGAAATACTTTAAGGATTTGATGCCCAAAGCTGATGGCTGAACGTCCAATTTTCGTTTCGACCCCGGACAGCGACCAGTTGGTGAAGGAGATCTTCTTCCAGATCCACTGGCACTCGGGCTTTGCACGCGTCCAGAAAGAGAAGAACATCGAAGAGCTGCACGCGGCGGCGGCTTTGGACGGATACCGAAACCTTCTGGAGATTTCAACGAAGTCCAAAAGCGAACGTGGCCGGCATCTGAGCGCGTTTCACATGACGGCAGACGCCAAGGACTGCGGAACGATCAAGCTTGAACTGGCGTTCCAGGGAAGCAAGGTGTTCGAGCGCGGCGGGCCCTTCACCGACCTATATGGAAAAGGCGAGAAGGAAATCGGTGAGGCGAAGCGCGATCCGCGGCTCCAGAATTCCGGCGCACTGATCGGGTTCCGGTTTGATGGGTTCGACTTCCCGCTGGAGCCGAAGACGGCATTTTACGACTGGCTTTATATCAGCTTCCTAAAGAACTTCCGGGACTGGGCTCCGAAGCTTCACGCCTACGGAGGATTCACGGACGTTGAATTCAATCCGCACCGGTCGATCAACTGCCAAGCGCGGTCGTGCGCACTATTCCTTTCCCTGATGCGGCGCAACCTAGTTGATAAGGCAATCGAATCGCCACAGGCATTCATCGACCTGCTCCGCGAGTTCGATTACCGGCCGCAACTGCGAGCCGAGCATGGTGGGCAACCGCCACTGTTTTCGGCGCCGTCCAAAGGCACGCAGCCCTGATAAGCAAAGCTTATCCAAGTATCTCCGATCAAGTTTCATTTCCCTCTCAGAGTTGCGCATGTGGCATTTCCTGACCGTCAACTCCATTACCGACGCGCTCATCGCCGGTTGAAGATCGCCACGCTCGACTACCTCACGATGAACCGTACGCCGACCCGTAAAGTTCTCGTCTAACCAAGCTCCCCCGCTCCGTGCCATTCACGCCATCAATGCCACTTCCTCTCCGACTCCAGCCCAACGCTGCCACCACCAGCATCCCACCAACTCGCCTCACCCCGGTCCACTTCCCGGACCGACAATACCCCTCTTCTGCCCGCAAACTAGGCTGACAACTCCACTTGGCCACAAGCACACGGCTGACCAGCAGGTAGTCAATCGATAAGCCCAATCATCACAGTGAGTTCAAGCACGGAGGAGGAAGGCGTGAGGAAGTCGTGGGGAAGCCGTCAGGAAGTCTTGGTGCACATTTAGGAGCCGTTTCCATTCAATACTGCGCGCAACGCGAACGAAAGTGTGCGCCGACTGTCTAGTACTGTCGTGTCGAGTCCGTGCTGCCGGAAGTCTTCCAGCACGCCGAAGTATACGGCCTTCGCGCACCGGTCGAAGAATCCAGCGACGTAACTCAGGAGCTCATACGATGGCGTCAAGTAGAGGAAGCACCTGACTTGGCGCTCCTTTTCGATAGCCTGCCGCACTTGCCAATATCGATTGGCCGCCTTCGGCTGTCTTTCGTACTCCAGAGCGAACGTGGAATCTTCCCCATCGGAATGGATCGTGATCACCGCATCGTAGTCCTTGGCGTAGCCAAAGCCGGTCAATTCATTGAGGCACAGGATTTCAAGCTCCGACTTCCATCGGATCAATTCGCCGCACCGAATCAGCGTCAGGTGAACATCATTGAGATCCAGCGAGTGCAGTACAACGGGATCATCCAGTTGTTTGAAAGCCTTGGACGCAACCAGGGCGGCCCCATCGCCATTACCGGCCAGATACGCGGCGCCAGATTCACTGATGGCGTAGACCCATCCTCGTCTCGCGTATTTCACATTTAGTCGTGTAATCAATCCGTGCTGGACCAGCCGAAGCATCCGCCAGTTGAATATGCGCCGCCGATTCTCGCGTGCCTTCAGTTGAAAGAACTGCCAGAGTTGGTCGTGCGTGGCGTGGCGCGACCGCAGCACCTGTTCGAGGAGCAGTCCGTCCTGCGTGGAACTGAGATCGATTGATCCTTTCACGTATCCCATTGCCGTCTCATTCAGCCGCCGATAGCACGAGCCGCGCTTCCCAAGGCTTGGCTGCCACCGGCTCCAAAAAGAACGTTCCGAGCACGCCTCGCACCCAACCATAGGCCGGCATGACAACCATCACTTCCTGGTCAGTCCCACATTCGCTGAACGAAATCAAGGTGGTTTCGCGATGCAGCCAATCTCCGCTCTTAATGACGCCCCCAGTCTGTTCCGATTTCACGACCACCAGGTACGCGTCCGGTGCCTCTGGCTTTCGAAGCGGCCTCTTAAACAGGACCTTCTGGTGGCCATTCCAAACGCACGGCGGTTCGCAGTCGAACACCCTGTACAGCATGCGGTGCCAACATTCGGGGCGGAAGCCGCTATTTCCGTTGAATCGGGCCACGCCATAGATGCGAGGCCGATTGCGCATTTTGCCGCCGACATCGACCCCGGTTGTGTTGTAGTAGGCCAGATCCCGAGGGTCAAACCGTTCCTGTGCCCGGGCTTTGCTCGCGGATCGTAGCGTCCAAATGCTCCCAAAGCCCAATACCGAGATCAGCATGACCGTAGCCTACGCTCCCTTGAGCCGCTCGTTTTCCAGCCGAACGGTCCGCAGCGTCTCTTCCAAACGATTGATTCTGTCCACGAGGGTGGCGACCTGAACCGAGTTTTCGCCACCCCTGGCGCCATTCCCAGGTCCGTTGCCGCTACCTATCTTTTTCGTGGCATCATCAACGCGATTCGATAGGTCCGTAACCACCGTCGCCTTTTGTTCCAGATCATGCCGTAACCGCTTGTTCTCCGAGGTCAGGTTGAGCACCTCGATTCTCATTCCCTCGACCTGCTGTCGTAGTGCGCCGGCTTCGGCTGTGTCACCGCTGGGCAGTCCGCTCTCCCCGGCCTCGATCACACGATTGCATTTCTCGATGTGGGTGTTGTGCTTTCGTGTGGCCTTTTCGGCGCCCGCCTTCCAATACTGCGCGTAGTTCATGGCGTCCGCCGCTCCCTGGGCCAACTGCTTGAGCCTCTCCGCATGGTTCCACCGCTGCCAGACGATGACCACGAAGGAATAGACCAGTAGCATTGACAGCGCCGCTGTGTACATGAAGTACTTGTTGCCGATCGAGTTCTCCAGGAAAATGCTACGGCGCTGCTCCCAGCTCATACCCCAGTCGACGTTCTTCGGATTCAACGAACGGAACAGCGCCTCGTACCATGTCAGTTTCTGGCCGCGGTAGCCGCCCTGGGCGGCCAGGGGCGAATACTGCGCCGCTGGCACCGGCTGCGCGGACCGGGATGGATACACATTGGGTACGGGCTGCTGCGCTGCGTTCCGCTGTCCGGCTCCTGGTTGCTGCGGACTGGCCACCTTCGATCCCGCCGGCTGCTGACATTGGGCGGGCGTGGGCCCGATCCAGGCGGCTACGACGCCGATATAAAGGATGCATCTGACTCTTCCGAACATTTGGCTACCTCCTTCCCTGCATTCGCCTGCCAAACGAAGCCGCCAATCCCGGATCTTTAAACCGGAGGTTCGCTCCCTGAACGTCCAGTCTCGACTGGCGCAAGCGCGGCGCCAATTCCATTTCAAAGCCACGCATTTCCACGTCTGGAGGCGTGCGAACGTGCAGGTGCCGGTGTAATGTCCCTTCCGTGTCGTCCGTCATGAGGATCTGCATTTGCCCTTTTGGCAGGTTCTTGATCCTCTCGTCCTCCGCGCGGTATTCCCGCTCCTCTCGTTCCGAACCGCTCGTGCCTCTCTCAAATCGCTCCCAACCGAACACCTGTTCCCTCACCAGCGACACGGTCCGCTTGGTTACGGTGTGTTCGGCCGACGCCCGGATGAAGAACTTGGACGT
>PLDO01000016.1 GCA_003136215.1 Bryobacterales bacterium | reverse complement strand
TGCTGGATCGCGCCACCAATCGAGTGATCTATTCGCGCGGCTTCGCCAGCATTTACGGCGAGTGGGAGACCACCGGCGAGGCGAAGGAGCAGCGCCGCGCATTTTCCGAAAGCGTCCGCTTCCCCGCGCCCGCTCTCCCTGTACAGGTGGTGATCAAGAAGCGCGGCCCGCGCAATGAGTTCCGCGAGGTCTGGTCCGTGGTGGTCGATCCGTCCGACGCCGGCGTGGAGCGCGGCGCACCACCCAAGCTGAACGTCTGGGCCGTGATGCAGAATGGCGCTCCGCGCGATAAGGTCGACCTGCTGCTGATGGGCGATGGCTACACCGCAACGGAGATGGAGAAGTGGCACCGCGACGCGCGACGCATGGTGGAGACGCTGTTCGCCAAGTCGCCGTTCAAGGAACACCGTCAGGACTTCAACGTCTGGGCCGTGGATACGCCGGCGGAGGAGAGCGGCGTCGCGCGCCCGTCAGACGGCATCTTCCGCCGCTCGCCCTTGCGCGCCGCGTATGACGCCTTCGGGTCGGAGCGCTACGTCCTCACCTTCGACAACAAGCGGTTGCGCGAGGCGGCGTCCGCCGCGCCGTACGAGTTCATCGAAATCGTGGTCAACGACCGCAAGTACGGGGGCGGCGGCATCTTCAATCTCTTCGCCACCGTCTCCGCCGACAATGCGTTCACGCCCTACGTTTTCGTACACGAGTTCGGCCACCATTTCGCGGGGCTGGCCGACGAATACTATACGTCCGATGTCGCCTACGGTAGCGCGACGGAACATCCCGAACCGTGGGAACCGAACGCTACCGCAGACCCGCGTGCCGCGAAGTGGAAAGATCTGCTGACCGCCGGCATCGATCTGCCCTCTATCTGGCCGAAGAAGGAGTTCGAGCAGATGGAGCAGGCGATCCAGGAGCGCCGGCGCGCCATCCGCACGCAACACCGGCCGGAAGCCGACATGGAGGCGCTGTTTCGCGAAGAGGGCGGCATGGCGACACGGAGCCTCGGCTCCGGTCCCAACGCGGGAAAGGTCGGCGCGTTTGAAGGGGCCATGTACGAAGGGCGCGGCTACTACCGCCCGCAACAGGATTGCATCATGTTCACCCGCGACGAGGTCGGTTTCTGCGCCGTCTGCCGCCGCGCCATCGAACGTGTGATTCGCATGTACGCAAAGTGAAAGGAATCCCGGCGACGCCGCATTACCGGGGGCATGATAGCCACGTTGTGGATCTTTCTGGCGCTCGCCGCCCTCGCGCGCGCCGATGAAAACGCCGACCGCGACGCCATCCGCAATATCCTGGGCACCTCCAACGACCAGCTAGCCAGGTAATGCGCGCCATGCTGGCTGGGGCGCAAAGCGTCCGCTTGTACCATTTCATCTCCGCCAACGACGCCATTACTGACGCGTTCATCGCCGGTTGAAGGTCGCCACCTCGACGATCTTAACGATGAACCGGACGCCAAACCCGTACACTTTCGGCTGACCAACCTCGCCCGCTCCATTGCTATTCGCACCATCCATTCCACTTTCTTTCCGAGTCCAGCCCAACGCTGCCGCCGCCATCATCCCACCAACTCACCTCACCCCAACCACTTCCCAAGCCGACAATACCCGCTCTCCTGCTCGCAAACCAGGCTGACAACTCCACCTGGCCACTCCCATACCGCTGAACAGCAGGTAGTCAATAAATAAACCCAATTATCACAGTGACTTGAATTGCCGGGGAGGAAGTCGTGAGGAAGTCGTGGGGAAGCCGTCAGGAAGCCGCGGTGCAACAATCAGGCGCCGTTTCCGTTCAACATTGCTCGAAAAGGGAACGAAAGCGTGCGGCGACTGTCCAGCACTTGCGCGTCGAGTCCGTGCTGCCGGAAGTCTTCCAGCCCGCCGAAGTACACGGCCTTCGCGCACCGGTCAAAGAATCCAGCGACGTAACTCAGGAGCTCATACGACGGCGTCAAATAGAGAAAGCACCTGACCTGACGCTCCTTCTCAATAGCCTGCCGCACCTGCCAATATCGATTGGCCGCCTTTGGCTGTCTTTCGTACTCGAGAGCGAACGTGGACTCTTCCCCATCGGAATGGATCGTGATCACCGCATCGTANNCGAACCAATTCGCCACACCGAATCAGCGTCAGATGAACATCATTGAGATCCAACGAATGCAGTACGGCTGTATTGTCCAGTTGTTTGAACGCCTTTGACGCGACAAGGGCCGCCCCATCGCCATTGCCGGCCAAGTAGCCAGCGCCCGATTCGCTGATCGCGTAGACCCATCCTTGCTTCGCGTACTTTACGTTTAATCGCGTAACCAGTCCGTGCTGAACCAGCCGAAGCATCCGCCAGTTAAAGATGCGCCGCCGATTCTCTCTTGCTGTGAGCTGAAAGAACTGCCACAGTTGGTCGTGCGTGGCGTGACGCGACCGCAGCACCTGTTCGAGGAGCAGTCCGTCCTGCATGGAACTGAGGTCGATCGACCCTTTTACGTATCCCATCGCCGCCTCATTCAGCCGCCGATAGCACGAGCCGCGCTTCCCACGGCCTGGCTGCCACCGGCTCCAGAAAGAAGGTTCCGAGCGCGCCTCGCACCCAACCATAGGCCGGCATGACAACCATGACTTCCTGGTCAACGCCACAATCGCTGAACGATATCAAGGTCGTTTCGCGATGCAGCCAATCTCCGCCCTTGATGACGCCCCCAATCCGTTCCGATTTCACCACCACAAGGTACGCATCCGGCGTCTCTGGCTTTCGAAGCAGTTTCTTGAACAGGACTTTCTGATGGCCATTCCAAGTGCACGGCGGCTCGCAGTCGAACACCTTGTACAGCATGCGGTGCCAACATTCGGGACGGAATCCGCTATTCCCGTTGAATCGGGCCACGCCATAAACGCGGGGCCGACTGCGCAGTTTGCCCCCGACTTCGATCCCGGTTGTGTTGTAGTAGGCAAGATCCCGGGTGTCAAACCGTTCCTGGGCCTGCGCTTTTCTCACGGACCGCAGCGTCCAAATGCTCCCGAAGCCTAATACCGAGATCAGCATGACCGTAACCTACGCTCCCTTGAGGCGCTCGTTTTCCAGTCGAACGGTCCGCAGAGTCTCTTCCAAGCGGTTGATTCTGTCCACAAGGGTGGAGACCTGAACCGAGTTCTCGACGCCCTTGGCGCCATTCCCCGGACCGTTGCCACCGCCTATCTTCTTCGTGGCATCATCAATGCGAGCCGATAGGTCCGCAACCACCGTCGACTTTTGTTCCAGATCATGGCGTAACCGCTTGTTCTCCGAGGTCAGGTTCAGCACCTCGACCCTCATTCCCTCGACCTGCTGTCGCAGTGCGCCAACGTCGGCGGTGTCACCGGCCGGCAAGCCGCTTTCCCCGGCCTCGATCACGCGATTGCACTTCTCGATGTGGGTGTTGTGCTTTTGTGCGGCCTTTTCGGCTCCCGCCTTCCAGTACTGCGCGTAGTTCATGGCGTCGGCCGCTCTCTGCGCCAACTGCCTGAGTCTCTCCGTGTGGTTCCACCGCTGCCAGACAATGACCAGGAAGGAATAGACCAGCAGCAATGACAGCGCCGCCGTGTACATGAAGTACTTGTTGCCGATCGAGTTCTCCAGGAAGATGCTGCGCCGCTGTTCCCAGCTCATCCCCCAGTCGATGTTCTTCGGATTCAACGAACGGAACAGCGCCTCGTACCAGGTCATCTTCTGGCCGCGGTAGCCACCCTGTGCGGCCAACGGCGAGTACTGCGCCGCCGGTGCCGGCTGCGCGGAACGGGACGGATACGCATAGGGTAGTGGTTCCTGCTGCACGGCGCCCGGCTGTCCAGTTCCTGGCTGTTGCTGACTGACTACCTTTGATCCCGCCGGCTGCTGACATTGCGCCGGTGTGAGCCCGATCAAGCTGGTTACGACGCCTATATAAAGGATGCATCTGACTCTTCCTGACATTTGGCTATCTCCTTCCCTGCATTCGCCTGCCAAATGAAGCCGCCAATCCCGGGTCTTTGAACCGGAGGTTCGCTCCCTGGACGTCCAGTCTCGACTGACGCAATCGCGGGGTCAGCTCCATTTCAAAGCCGCGCAGTCCCACGTCGGGAGGCGTGCGTACGTGCAGGTGCCGGTGCAAAGTCCCCTCCGTGTCGTCGGTCATGAGGATCTGCATCTGGCCTTTCGGCAGGTTCTTAATCCGCTCGTCCTCCGCGCGGTATTCCCGTTCCTCCCGTTCCGAACCGCTAGTGCCTCTCTCAAATCGCTCCCAACCGAACACCTGCTCCCTCACCAACGAAACGGTCCGCTTCATTACCGTGTGCTCGGCAGACGCCCGGATGAAGAACTTGGACGTTTCCTCGTCCTGTGTCCGCATCGCGATCTTCGTATTGGGCGCGCTGGTAACGTCATCCTTGAAGCCCTTGCCAACCTGAAGGAGTTGCGGCAGGCTCTGCATCGAGAACAGAAACGCGGTGTTGGTGCCGCGCGCCGTTTGCAGGATCTGGGCGAAATTCCGGTAACCGAACGGTGCAAACTCATCCAGGACCACGCTCAGAATGGGGCGGTTTTCCCGTTTCCGTTCCTCCTCGCTTTCGTAGCGTTTGCCCACTACGAGCTGCAAGTTCTGGAGCAACATCTTTCCGAGTGCCCGAACCGGCTCGGTGTTCTTGTTGATGTTCAGCGTCACGAACAGGATCAGCTCCTGGTCGATCACGTCGTCAATCGACAATAGATCCTCATAGGGCCCGGTGATGACCGACAATTCGTCGTCGAGAAACGTCATGCACTCGTTCAGCAATCCCTGAATCTTCGGCACCCTCTCCCGGTCATGAAACGATTCGAGCAGGTTCCGCACAGACATTTCGAAGTTCAGCCCGCGCTGCATAGAGACTTCACGGTCGGCTTGGATGTGCGTGCGTGCTTTCTCGATCTGTTCGCGGAGGACCCCTTCGTCCAGCGCCATTACGATGACGTCGTAGAAATTGAACGCTACTCCCGTGTAGTGAAGAATGCGGACGATGTCCGCGAGGTAGTTCAGTTGGTGTTTGGCGAAGAATTCATCGTGCAGATTGAACGANNGGTCGCCCTTTCCGTCGAAGATTACCATCGGGATCTTGTGGCGGTCTTGAGCAGGTCCGACTCTCCGGGTCAGGTCTTGGGTGATGATGTTCCTCAGAAGTGTCGTCTTGCCGCTGCCCGTCATGCCGACGACAATTCCTTGCATAACGCGCACCTTGTCAGGCCACAGCCACGGCGTTCCATGCACGTCGTAACCGAGCACCACGGCGTTTTGATTCCACGCCTTCTCGACATGCTTGGCGTCCGCGGCTGGGCTCATCACCAACGGTGGATACCGTCTTTGGTTTTCCTTCCACTCTCGTCGCTTCATTAAGACCCAGATCGTAGCGCCCGGCACACCAATCCCAAGGAGGAAGTAGACGAAAAACTCAGCCATCTGAAGATCGGTGAAATGGTAGGCTTTGGTGCCGAGGAACCAGAGCGTGAACAGAATCAGTCCCGTCAGTGCGGCGCACACAAACATCGGAGACGCCGACAGCGACGGCCGATCGCGGTTGGGATTATCCTGGTAGGAATCTCGAATCATGGTTTTTCACCTCCAATCGGGCGGCTCGGGGAATTTGCGGGATGCCTGTAGTTGGCGTTACTAACGGAGCCAGGTGACGAGTGCGAGCTGAAGGCCGGTCAACGCGGCCACGAATGTAGTCGTCTTGACGCGTTGTCTAACCGACTGCATCGCCTTCTCCCACGATCCCGTTTTGGTTCTCTTTTGCCACAGATCCCAGAACCCCCAGCAGACCGAAAACAACAGGCCCGCGAGGATCGTGAGCAGCAGCGTCACTTCGAAGCGCGGTTTCTGATACCACGGCGGCAGAACGATGAACCCGGATCCCGCGTTCGGTACGTCTGGAATCTGGATTCGATTCAGCCAGCACACAAAACAGAACTCGACGACGATAAGCAGCGCGGTGGTGAAGTACAGCCCCGCAACCTCCCCTCCGCGCAGTGCTCCGTCGAGGCGCGCTTTCCAGGCGTTGCTCATGGGTGCACCTGCAGCCGCGGCGCGGCGAGATTGAAGAGCAGGAATGCCGCCACCACGAGGGCAAGAAGCATTCCGAAAATTACGGTTTCCACCTTCGCCTTGCGCGTCCGTTCGGGCTCAAAAGGGTTCCTGGGTTCGAGGAAGACATTCAGCG
>PLDO01000143.1 GCA_003136215.1 Bryobacterales bacterium | reverse complement strand
AAGGACATGGACCAATAGGCGAACTTCACGGGCACTTCCAGCACGCGCGATCCGGTCAAAGTATAGTTGCGGGTGTTGCCGCCCCAGGATGCCAGGGAAGCTGCCAGCCGCCAGATCCAGGGCAGGTAGCCGATGGCAATGGCGGAGTCGATGGCGAGCGCCGTGCGCCACCGGCGGCGGTGGAACAGCGTCAGGTTGGCGGTAGCCACGAGGGCGATGCCCACGACGTAGTGGGTGTACAGGGCGGCGAGCAGCGCCAGGGCCAGCAACGTCTGGTTCCGCCAGGTGGATCGGGCGGCGACCTGCGAAAGCAAGGCCGTGGCCACGATGGCGCAGAGCGCCTGCAAGGTGTAGGAGCGGCACATGCGCGCATAGAGCAACAGGCAGGGCGAGAGTGTCCATAAGGCGAGCAGGGTGAGGCGCGTGCGCTCTTCGAATCGAGTTCCCCAGAGGCGGTCCAGCGCAACCGTTCCCAGCAACGCAAAGAGCACCGAAATGAGGCGCGCCTGGACCGCCCAGTCGAGTCCTAGTGGAATGTGTTGCCAATAATATAGGAATAAATAATAAAGTGGCGGATGAACATCCTGGGCGGCGAACTGAATGAGGCTGCCGAACGTCCCGCGCACGGCCAAGAGGGTACCCGCCTCGTCGCCCCAGGGCGCGAGCAATGCCAGATTCCAACAGTAGAGCAGCGCCTGCAGCGGCAGGAAGGCGGCCAGGGGGTGGCGGCGCAACCAGGCGGTCACGGGAGGGTTTCGATCAACCGGTCGATCTCCTCCGGACTGATGTAGAAATGGGGTGAGGTGCGCACCCACCCGGCGCGCGCCGCGGCAATGATCTTCTGGCGGCGGAGGAGGCGCACCGTTTCCGCGGCTTCCACGCCGGGTTTGCGGAAAGTGACGATGCCGGCGGCATTTTGGGGGGTGCGGTGAAGGAAGAGCTCGTAACCCTTGGCTTGGACGCCGGCGGCAATGCGGTCGCCGAGATTTTGGACAACTGGGGCGATTTCTCCTTGCCCTACCTTAAGTAAAAATTCAATTGAAGCTTTTAATCCAAAGCATCCTATGGTATTTAGCGTTCCGCACTCATAACGGCCCGCATCCGGCCGCAGGGTCATATCGCGGGAGCCGTAGTCATTGTAGCCGGCGACGTTGGTCCAGCCGAATTCGACGGGTTCGACGCGGTCCTGAAGGGCCTGATTTATGTATAGGATGGCGCAGCCTTCGGGGCCCAGCAGCCACTTGTGCCCGTCGGCGGCCAAAGCGTCGATGTGGCAGGCCCGGACGTCGAGGGGAAACGCACCGAGGCCCTGAATCGCATCTACGAAATAAATGCAGTGGTTGCGCCGGCAAATCTCACCTATTTCTTGAATAGGCGCGCGGTAGCCGCTGAGGAATTGCACGAAGCTGATGGCCAGCAGGCGGGCGCCGCGGCAGGCCAGTTCGATCTTCTCCAGGGAATCGTAGATGGAGAGCCATGTAATCTCGATCCCCTTTGCTTCCAGGCGTTTCCAGGGGTACTGGTTGGCCGGAAACTCCTCCAGGAAACCCACCATGCGGTCGCCGGGCTGCCAATCCAAGCCGAGGGCGAGGGTGGCGATGCCTTCGGAGGTGTTTTTGACCAGAGCGATCTCGCCGGGTTCGGCGTTCACCAGGCGGGCGGCGGCGACGCGGAGACCATGGTAGACGGCCAGCCACTCGTCATAGTGCAGGCTGCCGTAGTGCAGGGAATCGTCGGCCAGGTGCTTGAGAGCGTCGGCGCAGCAGCGGGGCAGCGGCGCGACGGCCGCATGATTCAAATAAACCAGGTTGTCGCGGACCGGAAACTGGCCGGCGTAACGCTGCCACAGAGGCAGTTCCGCGACTAGACTTTTTACAATTTCACTACCCATTCTCTCTACAATACGTTAATAATGGCCTTGAGGAGTAGGCGATGAGGTTTTGGTGCGGACTGGTGTGCCTGGCGGCGGTGGCTGCCGGGGCCGCGTCCGCTCAGGATACAGGCCGGAAAAAGAAGGACGATCCGGGGCAGATCGGCAGCCGGGATGTCGGCAAAGGCGTCAACTTCTATTCGCTGGAGAAGGAGATGGCGATGGGCAAGCAGTTGGCCGAGGAAGTGCGGCGGCAGGCCAAGGTGGTGGAAGACCCGCTGATCTCCGAGTATGTCAACCGGATCGGCCAGAATCTGGTTCGCAACTCCGATGCCAAGGTGCCGTTCACCTTTCAGGTGATCGAAGGCGAGTCGCCGAACGCTTTCGCGCTTCCCGGCGGGTACGTCTTCATCTACACGGCGCTGCTCGAAATTGCCGACGAAGAGGACGAACTGGCGGCGGCGATGGCCCATGAGATCGCGCACGTGGCGGCGCGGCATATGACCAAACAGGCGACGAAGTCCCAGATGGTCAACCTGGCGGGAGTCCCCGTGGGGGTGATTCTGGGAGGCGGTATCGGCGGAGCGGTGGCGCGGCAGGGCGCGACGGCCGGTTGGCCCGCTGTCTTCATGCACTTCACGCGCCAGGACGAAGCGGAGGCGGATTATCTGGGCGTGCAGTATCTGTACGCCGCCGGCTACGATCCCAACGGCGCCATCAGCATTTTCGAAAAGCTGGAGTCGCTGGAAAAGAAGCAACCGGGGACGGTGGCTCGCATCTTCTCCACCCACCCGATGGATGCCGCGCGCATCCAGAAGACCGAGCAGGAGATCGACCGCATTCTGCCGGCCAGGGACGAATACGTGGTCAACACTTCCGAGTACATGGCGATCCGCCAGCGGACGATCGCGCTGGGAGCGCGCAAGAAGGCGTCCGAGGACGGGCGGCCGCAACTGCGCACACGCCAGGACGAGTAGTTGGGTGGGACAGACGATCGTTTTATGTCGTCTGTCGAACTTTCGGTGNNACAAAAGGCGATGGTCTGTCCCACTTCGGTGAGGCGTTGACAGACCACGAAAGGCGATGGTCTGTCCCACATCAGCGTTCGCTGTCCAACATTTGCATCTGCGGCGGGGCGTAGCGGTCGCCGGCCACGGCGGAGGCGGGGATGGCGGCTTCGATGCGCGTCAATTCGGCGGGTGACAAGACGATGGGAAGAGCCGCCAGGGACTCCGCAAGCTGCGCCGGGGTGCGCGCGCCCATGACGGGAACGATGGTTTCGCTTTTGGCCAGCACCCAGGCAATCGCCAGTTGCGAGCTACTGACACCCTTTTCGGCGCCTAAGGCCGCAAGCGTAGCCACCACCTGCCGGTTGCGGGCCAGGTTCTGGGGAGTGAAGCGAGGGAAATGGCCACGGAAATCGCCGGGTCCGGACGGCGCGGAGCCGGCCAGCAGGCCGCGTGAAAGCACGCCATAGGCGGTGACGCCGATTCCCAATTCGGCGAGCACGGGGAAGATGCGCGCCTCGGGAGACCGGCTGACCAGCGAATACTCGATCTGCAGGTCGGCGATGGCGTGCACGGCATGCGCGCGGCGGATGGTCTCTGGGCCTACTTCGGAGAGGCCGATGGCGCGGACGTAACCGGCCGTTACCAGGTCGGCGATGGCGCCGATGGTGTCTTCGATGGGAACGGCAGGGTCGCGCCGCGAGGGACGGTAGATATCGATGTAATCCACGCCGAGCCGTTGCAGGCTGTACGCCAGGAAGGTCTTAACCGCCGCGGGGCGCGCGTCGAAACCGAGCCAGCTTCCCTCGGGACCGCGGAGGGCGCCGAACTTGACGGAAATCAGCGCCCGGTCGCGACGGCCCTGGAGCGCCCGGCCGAGGAGCATTTCGTTGTGCCCCATGCCGTAGAAATCGCCGGTATCGAACAGGGTGACGCCGCTTTCCAGGGCGGCATGAATGGTGGCGACACTGGTCTTTTCGTCGGCCGGCCCGTACATGCCGGACATCCCCATGCAGCCCAGCGCGATGGGGAAGACGGCGGGCCCGGTGGAACCAAGGCGGCGGGGCGTAATCATGTTCTCTCCTTCAACTTGTCCAGCAAATGAAACAGGGCGACGCCGACCACGGCATTGAGCCCGGCCAGCATGGCGGTGCGCTGCCAATCGAACGTCATCTGCTGCCCCAGCAGCGCGCGCGCCATCACCCAATAGAGGAACTGGTGAAACAGGTAAAAGAAGAAACCGAGCAGCAGGCGGATCAATCCGTGCTCGACGTCGAGGCGCACGCCAACGGATGCGGCGAAGTATCCCACCAGGGTGTTCACGATGCCGAACATGCCCAGCGGGTTCTTGGAAAGCGAATCCTGCGCCAGGCCGACCAGCGCGCCCACCATGAGCCCGCTGACCTGGCTACGCCTCATGATGGCGAAATAGACTACCACCAGGAGCGGCATTTCCAGGAAACCCAGAAACGGGAAAAACATGGGGACGTAGACCTGGAACAGGATCGCCATCAGCGGCACTACCAGGAAAACCCATTTATGAAACCGCGAAACCTGGCCTTCGCGCTGGCTGCTGAGGAGAATCCGCTCGCCCGAGTAGGTCATTGGCGGAGCTGCCCTCCCGGGAGTGCGCCGCCGGACTGATTGAGGCGCCGCCCCCCGGCATCGGGAGTATTCTTGGCCGGCGTGCCGGCGGGCGGCGGGGCGCCTCTGCCCGGTGGGGCGTCCGGCGCCACGCGCGGCGCTGCCGGCGCCGGAGAGGGATTCTTTCCGGCCTGCGAATTGGAAGGGGCAGCGCTGTTGGGCGGAGTGGCGGCCGGCGCCGCGGCGCCTCTGCCGGCGGGAACCAGGGGGGCCCCCCCTTGCCCCGCGGCAGCCGGGTTCGCCAGCCGGGTGAAGTCGGCCGGCTTGGTGCCGGGCGGGTTGTCGCCGTACGTGTGGTTCTGTTCCTGACCAAGGGCTTGATACTGTGAGCGCAGACGGTCCGCTTCGGTCCCCAGGGGCGCCGGCGAGGCCGTGGCGGGCGCGGACTCACTGCCTGGCGGAGGGGCCGCGATGTAGATGGGCTGCATCCCCGAGGGTGCGTCGGGGATCCGCTCATGGACGCCTTCGATCAGAATCAGCACGTCCTCCAATCCGCGCTGCAAGCCACTGGGGTCCACCACGATTTCCTTGAAGGGCTGCCCGGGACGCACCACCCGGACGATGCCAACCCGGAAGCCGCGCGGAAAAATCCGGTCGTCGCCGGAGGTGTACACCCATTCACCCGGCTCCACTTTCTCCTCAAACGCGACGTAGTCCACTTTACATTGCGGCGTGCCTTGCCCTTTGAGGGTGCCGTGCACCTGGTTTTTTTCGGTGACGACGCCGGCGGCGAAATCGGGGTCGGTAATCAACAGAACCTGGCTGGCGGTGGGGTACGCCGCGATCACCTTGCCCACAATGCCATCGGGCGTGACCACCGCCATGCCGCGCTGCACGCCCGATACGGTGCCGCGGTCGACGAACACCACTTTCGAGTTCGACCCGGCGCCAGTGGCGATGATGGTGGCCGCGACGGTCTTGGACGGAGTATGCGCCTGAAACACTTGCAGCGCCTTGGCGCGTTCCGCGGTGTTCAACTCATTCTTGAGGAACACGTTGTCCATCTTCATGCGGTCCAGCTCGGAACGCAGGCGCTGGTTCTCCTGGTTGGTATCGTGCAGCAGGATGTAGTTGTGCAGAAAACCCGTGCCGCCGCCGCGCAGGCCTTCGATGATGCGGGCCACGGGAGTGACGGCGGTCACCGTCCAGATGCGGATGAAGCGCACGTCCTGATCGTTCTTGGCGGAGACCGCAAGCAGCACCAACTGCGCCATGATGACCAGGAGCAGGACAGTGATATTGCGATACCGGTTGAGCAACGACTCCACAGCCGCCTTCTTTGACTTCAGTCTATCGAAATCTTACGCAGCAGACGGAAATCGCTGAGCATGCGGCCGGTGCCGAGGACCACCGATGCCAGCGGATCGTCGGCAATCGACACAGGCAAGCCGGTCTCTTCCCGAATGCGTTTATCCAGATTCTTGAGGAGCGCGCCGCCGCCGGTGAGCACGATGCCGCGGTCGCTGATGTCGGCGCTCAACTCGGGCGGTGTGCGTTCCAGGGCCACGCGGATGGCATTGATGATGGTGGCGACGCACTCGCTCAAGGCTTCGCGGATCTCGGTGTCGTTGACGGAAATCGTGCGCGGCACGCCTTCGATCAGATTGCGCCCCTTGATCTCCATGGTGAGGGGTTTATCCAGGGGATAGGCCGAGCCGACTTCCATCTTGATGGCTTCGGCGGTGCGCTCGCCGATCAGCAGGTTGTACTTACGCTTCATGAACTGCATGACGGCGTCGTCCATTTCGTTGCCCGCCACGCGCACACTACGGGAGTAGACGATGCCGGAAAGCGAGATGACAGCCACGTCGGTGGTGCCGCCCCCGATATCCACCACCATGTTGCCGGAGGGTTCGGTGATGGGCAGTCCGGCGCCGATGGCGGCCACCATCGCCTGTTCCACCAGATGCACTTCGCTCGCCTTGGCGCGGTAGGCGGAATCCATGACGGCGCGCTTTTCCACCTGCGTGATTTCGCTGGGGACGCCAATGACGATGCGCGGATGCACCAGCATTTTTCTGCCGTGCGCCTTCTGAATGAAGTAGTTCAGCATGCGCTCGGTGACTTTGAAGTCGGCGATCACGCCGTCCTTCATGGGTTTGATGGCGACGATGTTGCCGGGGGTGCGCCCCAGCATCTCTTTCGCCTCCTTGCCAACCGCCTCCACCTCACCATTGTTCTTGTTGATGGCGACGATGGAGGGTTCATTGACAACGATACCCTTACCTTTGGCAAAGACCAGCGTATTGGCCGTTCCCAGGTCAATTGCGAGGTCCGACGAAAACAGACTGAATAAAGAACGTAAATTCATCGAAATAAAGGTGATTCGCTTCAGAAGGGACGTGCTCCCAGGTGAGGATACAGGTCCACCTGAATGGTAACACAGGGAAGCCTTGCGGGGTTTCCGGATCAGACGGCTACGTTTTTCGTTAGCGGCGCGTCCGGGTCAAATGCGCGCTGAATGGCCACGCTGACCTGTCTCATGCGCGCGGCTGAAAACGGGCGTGGCAAACGCTCTCCGAGAAGGGATTTCTTAAGCGTGGTAATGAAGTGGCCCTTCAGCCAGGATGGCCCCGGCAGTCCTACCTCTCCAGGCTCAAATCGCAGGGTGGTTGGACCATCCGCACCTTGGCTGCCGAACGGAACGATCAGAACGGAATCGACGCGTTCGCTGGTATTGCGAGAGTCGAGCGACACGACCAAGACCCAATGGCGCACCGGCGGGTTCCCCAGCATCGCGGTCCAAATCTCGCCACGCCGGGGAGGTGCGTTATGGCTGGTCAAAATCCATCTCTTGAGATGCCGAGCTCAGGGCGTCCGCGAGATCGGTCTCTTCCGCGGCGGCCTGGGAGGTGAGGCCATTGAAATAGGCGGCAGTCTGACGCTCGAGGGTAGCCCGATTTTCCAGCTTGCGGGCCATTTCCACAGCCTTGTCGACTGCCTGTCCGACACTCTTGGCCTTGCCTGCCTTTACCATACTGTGCAGGTAAGCGTAGTTGCTCGCGCCGATAGTGGTGGACAGCTTCTTGCGTTGCAGCACGTCTCCTATTTTAGGAGATAAACAGTCCCCTAATCAAGGGGGCTTGGCGAAAGCCAGGGTGGGTGCGTCGTTCGGCACAGTTTATTTGACGAATTCGAAGTTTTTTTGACTAATTCGAAGGAAGATAGACACATGGAGAAAGAACTCACCAGCGCAGCGGGGGCGCCTGTCCCCGATAATCAGCAGCAAAACCTGTCAACCGAAGCCAAGTGCCCGGTATCGGGGGGCGGTCGCAGACACACGGCGGCTGGGGCCCCGACGAATGCGGGCTGGTGGCCGAATCAGCTGAACCTGAAGATTCTGCATCAGCACTCCCCCGTGTCCGACCCTATGGACAAGGAGTTCAATTATGCTAAAGAATTCAAGAGCCTCGACCTGGATGCCGTGATCAAGGATCTCCATGCCTTGATGACGACATCGCAGGACTGGTGGCCCGCGG
>PLDO01000345.1 GCA_003136215.1 Bryobacterales bacterium | reverse complement strand
AGCCTTCCAGCACGATCTCGGCCTGCGCCGGGACTTCCAGATCGCTTGTCTGGCACTTCACCATCTCCACCGGACTCTGGCGCAGGAAGCCGGAGATCATCATTTCGTCGAGGTCGGGGGGCAGCGGCAGAATGGCCGAGTACATGGTGGCCGGGTCGGCGCCGATGGCCACCGCGACGTCCATGCGCTTCTTCCCCTGTTGCTGCATGCGGCGATAATGTTCCGCGCCCTGTTTGTGGGTCTGCCAGTGCATGCCGGCGGTGCGCTCGTCGTATACCTGCATGCGGTACATGCCGCAGTTGCGCTTGCCGGTGTCGGGGTTTTTCGAGAAGACCAGCGGCAGGGTGATGAAGCGGCCGCCATCCTCGGGCCAGCATTTGAGCACCGGATAATCGAACAGCGAAAATGTGTCCTCGCGGACCACTTCCTGGCAGGCGCCCTTGGAAACCATGCGCGGGAAGAAGGCGCCCATCTCCGCCAGCTTGGGCAGCATTTTGAGCTTGCCCATCAGGCCTTCGGGCACGCGCATCTCCAGCAACTCCACGATGCGGGCGGCGATCTCTTCCACCGACGCCACTTCGAGCGCGATCTCCATCTTGCGCATGGAGGCAAAGGCGTTGATGAGCACCGGGATGCCGTATCCCTTGGGCTTCTCAAACAACAGCGCCGGCCCGCCGCTTTTGACCGCGCGGTCGGCGAACTCGGTGATTTCAAGAATGGGGTCCACTTCGACCCCAATGCGTTTCAGCTCGCCTTTTTCTTCCAGGGCGCGGATGAACTCTCGGAGATCTCGATATGCCATAAGCTATGATTGAGTCTAATACCAGTTCATCCTGAGGAGAAACCATGTTGAATCGAGTTGCGTTCGTCACGGGTGCGAGCCGCGGTATCGGCCGGGCGATTTCCCTGACGCTTTGCCGGGCCGGTTGCTATATTGTCGTGGCCTCGCCCGAGGTCGAAAACAACGAATTGGTGGCGGAAGAAATCCGTGCCGCCGGCGGCGAGGCGATGACCTTGAACCTGGACGTCACGTCCCCGGAATCCATCAAAGAGGGCTTCAGCAAGGTGCTGGCGGAGAAGACCCGCATCGACATTCTGGTGAACAATGCCGGCATCACGCGCGATGGCCTGGCGGTGCGGATGAAGCTGGCGGATTGGGAACTGGTGCTTAAACTCAACCTCCAGGGAGCATTTCTGTGCGCGCAGCAGGCGCTGCCTTCCATGATGAAGAACCGTTGGGGCCGCATCATCAACATGGCGTCGGTGGTGGGACAGGCGGGCGCGGCGGGACAGGCCAATTACGCGGCCTCCAAGGCCGGCCTGATCGGTCTCACCAAAGCTCTGGCGCAGGAAATGGCCTCGCGCAGCATCACGGTGAATGCCATCGCGCCCGGATATATCGCCACCGACATGACCAAGGGGCTGCCGGATGAGGTGAAGCAAAAGATTCTGGCGAGCGTGCCGCTGGGACGGATGGGAACGCCGGAAGATATCGCCGCCGCCGTGAAGTTTCTGGCCAGCGATGAGGCCGGCTACATCACCGGCCACGTGCTGGCGGTCAACGGCGGCATGTACATGTAAACGGGTGGGACAGGCCATCGTTTTTTGTGGCCTGTCGAGATGGGCCTTCGGCCCGCGAAATTTCATGAAAAACTGTGAGGAAGCTCGATGCTTGTGGACCCGCTTTCCAGTGGGTCGCGCCGCCTGAAAGGCGGCGGCAGCCAGGATTGGCTGCCCCACTTTGTCGACCCTGTCGGGCCTCGCTCATGCACGACGGGGTGACAGACGACGAAAACCGATCGTCTGTCCCACCTCCGTTCCAACGCTGTGATACAGTCTGATGAATCATGAAATTGCGCATTCTTGCGTTATCACTGCTCCTCGGCGGTGTAACGGCCGCCGCGCTGGCTCAAGCGAAACCACAGGCTCAAGACGAGGAGTACGGCCGCCTCGTCAAAGAATGGACCACGCAGCCGGAATTCATGAGCCCGCTGGTGGACCACCTCCCCAAGGCGCCGGGGGTGCCGACCGTCAAGGACGTCCTGGGCTACTACGCCGGCGCTCCCAAGAAGCTCACCAGGGTGGCCGACCTGGGCAAGTATTACCGCGCGCTCGCCGCTTCCTCCAAGCGCGTCAAGCTGCTGCCCGCCGGCGTCACCGATGAAGGCCGCGAATGCCTGGTGGTCGCCATCGCCGATGAAGAGACCATTCGCAATCTCGATACGTACAAGGGCTACCTCGCCAAACTCGCCGATCCGCGTGGGCTCTCCGCCGATCAGGCCAAACAGATCATCGCCCAGGCCAAACCCATTTACATGTTCACCGGCGGACTGCACAGTGCCGAGACCGGCCCGCCGGAGATGCTGATGGAACTGGCCTACCGCCTGGTGGCCGACGAGAGCCCGCTCTACGACGCCATCCGCAAGAACGTGATCGTGATGCTCAACGCCGCTTCCGAGCCGGATGGCCGCGACCGCTACGTCGATTGGTATTACAAGTACAAGCTCACCGAGGAAAGCGAGAACGATCGCACCCCCGGCCCTCCTTACTGGGGCAAGTACATCTTCCACGACAACAATCGCGACATCAATTACTCGCAGGTGACGATGTCGAATTGGTTGAAGTTCTACCTGGAGTGGCATCCGCCGATCATGCACGACCTGCACGAGTCGGTGCCGCTGATGTACACGTTCAGCGGGCAATCGCCGCAGAACCCCACGCTCGACCCCATTCTCTACGCCGAAATGCCTGTCTTCGCCAACTTTGAAATGACCAAGATGCTGGCCTACGGCATGCCGGGCGTCTGGACGCACGCCTACGTCGACATGTGGTCGCCCGGCTATCTCGGCTACATGAGTTCCAACCACAACGGCATGCTCCGCATGTACGAGACGTTCGGTAATGGCGGCGCCAACACGATGCGGCGCACTACCGCCGGCGGTTTTGGCGCGGGCGGTGGAGCGCAGGAACCGCCGCTCGCGGCGGCCCCCACGGCCGCATCCGGGGACGCCGCGGGCGGGCGAGGCGGACGAGGCGGGCGTGGCGGCCCCGCTGCCGCGGACACGACGGCGCCCGCCGCAGGTCGCGGCGGCATGACAACGCGCGAGTGGTATCGTCCCGTGCCTCCGCCACGCGCCCTCACCTGGAGCATGCGCAACAACACGAACTACATGGAGACCGGAGTGCTGTCCGCCCTGGAACTGACGGCCAGCATCCCGAAAACCGTGCTGGAGAACTTCTACCTCAAGAGCCGCAACTCGGTGGATTCGGGTTCGAAGGACGCACCCTACGGCTATGTCTTTCCCGCCAGCCAGAAGGATCTGACGCGGGTCGCCTTCGTGGTCAATGTGCTGCGCAAGCAAGGCATCGAAGTGGGCGAGGCCACCGGCGAATTCAAACTCGGCGCGGTCACCTATCCCGCCGGTTCGCTGGTGCTCAAGCGCAACCAGCCTTACGGACGCCTGGCCAAAATCCTGCTCGAAAAACAGAATTTCCCCAGCGATGCGCAGACCACCTATGACGACACCGGCTGGACCATGGGCCTGATGTCGCAGGCCAAAATCGACGAGATCAACGATAAGGCGGTGCTGGATGTTCCGGTGAAGAACATCGCCGGCATGTACGAACCTGCCGGCGCGTTGAAGGGCACTGGCCCTGTCACCGCCATCCTGCACAACGGCTCCAACAATCTCATCACGCTGCGCTACCGTCTCAAGGACCTGCCGTTCGACGCCATCGAAAAGCCCGTCAAGGTGGGCGATACCGATCTGCCGGCGGGCACCATGCTGGTGGCTTCCAGCCCGCGCGTGAAAGCCGAAGTGGAAAAGCTCGGTCTGCAGGCGGTCGCCCTGGGCGCCGCGCCCGACGTTAAGAAGCACGCGGTGGACCTGCCGCGCCTGGCCATGTTTTCCACCTGGGGCAGCACGCAGGATCTGGGCTGGGTGCGCTACGCGTTCGATAAGTTCGAGATCCCCTACGACCTGATCTACAAGGAGCGCATCAGGCAGGGCAACCTGCGCGCCGCCTACGACGTGATCGTGATTCCCAGCCAGGGCGGCCGCGGGGGCGGAGCCAAGGGGCTAATTTTCGATATCGACCCGCGCCCCGGCAAGACCTTCGCCTACACCAAGGACCCCGCCTTCCCCACCCTTGGCGCCTACGGCGAGAGCGCGGATATCACCGGTGGCATGGGGCTGCCCGGTGTCGCCGAGTTGGATAAGTTCGTCAACGCCGGCGGCGTGCTGATCACGCTCGGCGCCGCCAGTTACTTCGCGCCGGAGACGTTTATCACCAGGACGGTGGATGCCGCGCGCACCACCGCGGCCTTCTATGCCCCCGGACCCATCGTGGAAGCCGAGATCCTGCTGCCGGAGCATCCCATTTTCTACGGCTATGCGGAGCGCGTGGTGCCGGTCCGCTGGGCCGGCGGACCGCTTTTGCGCGTGCCTGCCGAGGAAACGCGCAAAAGCGTCCTGATGCGCTATCCCGGCAATGACAGCAGCATTTTGAGCGGCCTGATGCGCGGCGTGGCGGAAACGCGCGGGCGCCCGGCGATCCTGGACGAACCGGTGGGGCAGGGAAGAGTGGTGATTTTCTCCACCAACCCCGTATATCGGTGGCAGAACCTGGGAGAGTTCAACATGCTGGCCAACGCGATTCTGCACTTCAACGATTTTCCGAAGTAGACAGGTGGAAGGCCTGTCCCGGGCGAGCTTCGCTCGCCTGGCAAGCTGAAGCATGCCCCACCCATGCTCCACAGCCGCCTGGAAATGGCCAAACTCCAGAGACAGGCCGGGAGGCCTGTCCTACCGCTCCAGAATGATCGTCGGCTGGGTCTTGTACGTGGTGCGCCGGAACTCTTTGTAGCCGCATTTTTCGGCCACGCGAAGGGAGCGTAGATTTTCGGGGTGGATCAGGCACACGGTGCGCGCGGCGCCGAAATGGCGGTCGCCCCAGGCGATCGCGGCGCGGACGGCTTCCGTCGCGTAGCCTTTACCCTGTGCGTGAGGGGCCAGCACCCAACCACTTTCGGGGATGCCCAGCACGGAAGGTTCGATATCCCGCTTGAACTCGGCGAAACCCGCGTCGCCGGCGAAGGCTCCAGTGGCTCTTTCCTCGATCGCCCAGAAGCCAAAACCCATCCATTGCCAGTGGCCTGCGTAACGCAGCAACCTTGCCCAGACATCCTCGCTGGTGAGGGGCTTGCCGCCAATGTAGCGGATCACTTCCGGCATGGACCATATCGCGGCGCAATCGTTGAAATCCTCTATCCGGTGGCCTCGCAGGATGAGGCGCTCGGTTTCGATGATGGGAACCATAGTCTAACCCAACCTTCGCAAGCGGCCTTATCGTACCATTTCCCGTCCGTAGAGGCGCCCGGAAAACCGTGGCGGTGTGAACGCGCATCCGGATCGTCCGAGCTTCGCTCGAATGCNNAGTTGACCCAGGTGGGGCCGCACCACCACCTGGGAGAAAGCGGCGGCGGCCGAATCTACCCCGAGCACGGTGCGCATCAATTCGATATTCGGGCTTGCGCTCCAGGCGTGGCAGTCGGAGCGCGTGGGACGTCCGGGACGGTCCACCACTTCGGCGAAAGTGGTGAGGCCAGAGGCCAGCATGCCGCGCCAATCGTCCAACTGGTCCAGGTAGCGATCGCCTTCGCCCACCTTGGCCAGCGCCTGGTGCATGTAGAACTTAAAGTAAAGCGCGCCCTGCGCCAGGCCAGGCGCGGTGAGCGTGCGCAGCATCAGGTCGCGCGCTTCCTGCCCGGTCACGACGTCGGCCAGCACCGCCATGGTATTGGTGTGCTGCGAGAACATCTGCTTGGAGGGCGTGTCGGCGAACAACTTACGGCCGGCATCCCAGTAGAGGGCGCGGGCGGTCTCCCGCAGGACGCGCTCCCGTTCGCTATAGACCAGCGCCAGTTCGGGGAGGCCGTGGGCCTTCTCCAGCGCCGCGGCCCAGCGCAGCGCCAGCAGCAATTGCAGATCGAAGACCGCCGCGCTGCCGTCGGCGTCCTGCGGCGCGTCGCCGTCGGGCCACTCCGGAACCCAGTCGAAGTAGCGCCACCAGGGCAGGGAACCGAGCGACCCGTTGGCCTTCTGATAGCCTTCGAAGAAGCTGAGCACGCTCCGTACGCCGGGCAGCAGGCGGCGCACGAAGGGGGCGTCGTCCACGTACCAGTGGTAATCGTGCACCATGCCGACCCACCAGAGGGCGAAGCCCGGGATGTACTGCTCCAGGCGCGTGGGATAGCGGCTCATGGTGCAGCCGTCGCTCTGCCGCGAGTCGTTAAGCAGGTCGATGGCGTTGCGCATGAGGCGCGCGTCGCCGGTCTGGAACAACGAGACCAGGCACTGCACGCGCGTGTCGCCGGCGTACTGCAACTGCTCGTAGTAGGGGCAATCCATGTAGGTCTCGTGGGCGCACAATCGCGCGGTGCGCCAGCCCACGTCGAGAATCCGATTCAGTTCGGGCACGCCGGCGTCGAACCTGGCCTGGCGCACGAAGGGGAAGCCCGTAGTGGTGGCGTCGATGCTTTCCACGGTGACCGGTTCGCCGCGGGTTTCGATCTCCAGTTGCAGATAGCGGTACGTGCGCCACCACAGCGGGCGGAACACGCGGTGCGCGCCGCCATCCAGCACGAACTCGTCGTAGTTGCCGATGAGCTCCTTGCCCTCGATTTCGTTGCGATTGCCCTTCTCGCGCGGATTGGTCTTAAAGAGCGCTTCGGCGTATCGCATACGCACGACCGCGCCCTTTCCGCCCGACACGGTCAGTCTCGGGTAAGCCGCGGTCAGGTACCCCTGGTCGAACAGCACGGTGGTTTTCGAGTTGGCGGCATTTTCGAGGCTGCCCTTGCGCACGGTGAGCGACTTCTCGGTGCGCTCTTCCATCATGGGAATGGTCCGCGGCACCAGCATCCAGCGGGAGTGCACGTCGCGCGCCTCGCGGCCCGCCGCCGGCGCCACCACCGCTGCCGCCGTCCACGCCGCATCGTCGAACGCCACCGATTCCCATCCCCAGGGGTGCGCCGCCGCGTCGACCCGGTCGCCCGGTCCGGCGGCCCAATACCCGCGCACCGCGCCGCTGGTGATTAGGGCCGGCGTGTAGGCCTCGTTGCGGACGCACTTCCACGAGGGGCCGGTATCGGCCACGCGCTCGGTCTCCCCATCGCCCTGCAACAGGAAGCCGGTTTCGAGGGTGATCTGCGCATCCGGCGCATCCTCGCCGAAGTTCCACACCACGGCGGCGAGCACGTTCCTTCCGGGTTGCAGGAAGCCCGCGATGTCCACGGTTTCATAGCGCCAGTGGAACAGATCGCCGCGCGCCGGGCCCCATGCCGTGCGCTGTCCGTTGACGAACAACTGATACCGGTTGTCGCCAGAGGCATGCACCAGGAAGCGCTCGGGTCTGGCGGCCAGTTCGAAGGTCTTGCGGAAGTGGTAGACACCGTACTCCGTGCGGGGCGCCTTGGGGACGGCGATCCACCTGGCGGTCCACAATTGCCGGAGGCGCGATTGGCCGCGTAGCAGCGGCGCCGCCGTGGCGGCCAGTAAGAACGTGCGCCTGGTGAAATCCCGGTAGGACAGGCCTCCTGGCCTGTCACTCTGATATGTCGAACGCATTGTCATAAAGACTCCGTAACACATGGACAGGCGGACCCAGAGGGTACCCCGGC
>PLDO01000288.1 GCA_003136215.1 Bryobacterales bacterium | reverse complement strand
GATCTGCTCGTGCTCCTTCTGGGCGACGGATACGATGCGGCCGGAGCGATCGAATACCATGAATCGCGTGCTGGTGGTGCCCTGGTCGATGGCGCCGATGTAGTTGGCCATGAAGTGAATCCTTTGACTGAGGATGACTTTCCAAGATACCATCCAACACCGGTGTCCGATCTGTGCTCTGCCGGTTACCGCAACTTGTTCCGGAAACGGGAGTTTAGACACTCCAGAGGGAAACAAAGGATGCGCACCCGAGTGGGACTTGCGCTGGTTTGTGCGCTGGGGCTGGCGGTAGCGCCGGGAATCAACGCATATGCCAGGAGCAAGCGCGCCGACCAGGCACGCCAGTTTCAGAAACCGCTTACCGGCGATGAGAAGATCCTCCAGGCGCTCAACCGCCTGACCTGGGGCCCCCGTCCCGGCGATGTGCGGGAAGTGAAGTCGGTGGGTCTCAAGAAATGGATCGACCGGCAACTCCACCCCGAGAACGTCGTAGAGAACCCGATGCTCGAGGAGAAACTGAAGACGCTGGACACGCTGACGATGTCGGGCGCGGAACTGGTGCGGAACTACCCGACGCCGCAGATGGTCCGCCAGATGGTCAACGGGCAGCTTCCCTTCCCCGCCGATCCGGACCGCAAGCTGATGCTCACCAAATTAATGGAGAAGTTCGAGCAGCGGCAGGCGAAGGGTGGGGACGCGGCAGCCGCGCCCGGACCGGCGAACGGGAAAGCGCTCAGCGACCTGTTCCCGCCAGCGGAGGTCCGTTCGCTCCGGCAGGGCTCGCCGCAGCAGCGCCTGGCAGCTTTTCTGGCGCTCCCCAGGGAAAAGCAGGACGACGCGATCGGCGCGATGCCGCAGGGACTCCGGCAAGGACTGTTGGCCATCGCAGCGCCGGATCTGCGGCGCCGCATCGAGATGGCCAATGGTCCGCAACAGATGGTGGCGCGGGATCTCTACGAGGGCAAACTGCTGCGCGCCATCTACAGTAACCGGCAACTGGACGATGTGCTGACGGACTTCTGGTTCAACCACTTCAACGTCTATCTGGATAAGGGCGCCGACCGCTACCTGGTCACCGAATACGAACGTGACGTCATCCGCCCGCACGTCCTGGGCAAATTCAAAGAGCTGCTGGAAGCCACCGCCAAGAGCCCGGCGATGCTGTTCTACCTGGACAACTGGCAGTCCGTCGGGCCGGTTGGCGCGCAGGCGCAAGGCAAGAAGAATGCGCGCGGCCTCAACGAGAACTACGGACGGGAGCTGCTGGAGCTGCACACGCTCGGCGTGGACGGCGGATACACGCAGACGGACGTCACGGAAGCCGCGCGCTGCTTCACCGGCTGGACCATCCGGCAACCGCAGCGCGGCGGCGAGTTCTTCTTCAATGGGCGGGTGCACGATGAGGGCGAGAAGATCGTCCTGGGTGTCAGGATTTCAGCCGGGGGCGGCATGAGCGACGGCGAAAAGGTGCTCGACCTGGTGGCCCACCACCCGTCCACGGCGCACTTCATCTCGCAACAACTGGCGATCCGATTCGTGGCGGACGAACCCCCGGCATCGCTGGTGGACCGTATGGCCGAGACCTTCCGCAAGACGGACGGCGATCTGCGCGCCGTGATGAAAACGATGCTGGAGAGCAGGGAGTTCTTCAGCCAGGGCGCATGGCGCAGCAAGCTGAAGAGCCCGCTGGAAGTGGTGGCGAGCGCCGTGCGCGCCTCCGGCGGCGAGGTGGATTACGCTTTCCCGCTGGCCAATCAGGTGGCGCAGTTGGGCCAGCCCCTGTACCGCAAGCAGGAGCCCACCGGCTATGCAAACTTCAGCCGGGAGTGGCTCAATTCGGGCGGCCTGCTGGCCCGGATGAATTTCGCCGTGCAACTGGCCGATAATAAGGTTCCGGGCGTCAAGGTTGATGCGCCCGCTGCCGGGATCGCCCTGGGTTCGCCGGAGTTTCAAAAGAGGTAGCACATGCCCACTCGCCGATTTTTCGTACGCAATTCCGCTCTCGCCATGGTCGGCGCGGGCGCCGCGCCCCTGTGGCTGGAACGCGCCCTGGGCGCCGCCGATGCCCCGGCGGGGCGCAAGAAGATCCTGGTGGCCATCTTCCAGCGCGGCGCCGCCGACGGTCTGAATGTGGTGGTGCCGCATGGCGAGAAGGCTTACTACGACCTGCGTCCGACCATTGCCATCCCGCGCCCCACGCGGGACCCCGGCAAGAAGGACGACGCCGCGCTCGACCTGGATGGCTTCTTCGGACTGCACCCGTCGCTAGGGCCCCTCAAGCCGTTGTTCGACCAGGGGCATCTGGCGATTGTCGATGCCGTGGGGTCCCCGGACCCGACGCGCTCCCACTTTGACGCGCAGGACTATATGGAATCCGGCACGCCCGGCCGCAAGGCCACGCAGGATGGCTGGATGAATCGCGCGCTGCCGAAAGCGGCGGGAAAAGTGTCGCCGGTGCGCGCCGTGTCGCTCGGGCCGGTGCTGCCGCGATGCATGCGGGGCGGCATGCCGGCGGTGGCGATGCAGACCATCGAGGGCTTCCAGGTGCGCAATGCGGAAGCCGCCAGACAGTTCGAGCAGATGTACACCGCGGCCAACGACCCTCTCATGCAGGCTGCCGGGCGGGA
The DNA here is from genome assembly GCA_003136215.1 of Bryobacterales bacterium. Lineage (GTDB taxonomy): Bacteria > Acidobacteriota > Terriglobia > Bryobacterales > Bryobacteraceae > Solibacter. Next base: position 4,053 of record PLDO01000288.1, on the reverse strand, counting down.
GACGTTCGAGGCCGTGGCGATGCTGCAAGCCATTCAGCGGCAGCAATACACGCCCGCCGCCGGCGCCGATTATCCGCGCGGGCGCTTTGGGCAGAGCTTGCAGCAGGTCGCCCAATTGATCAAGGGCGATGTGGGCGTGGAGATGGCGTTCGCCGATATCGGCGGCTGGGACCATCACGTCAACGAACTTGGCGCGCGCCCCAGCGAGGGCGCGCTGCCCAACCTGCTGCGCGAGTACGGAGAGGCGTTAAGCGCCTTCTGGAAAGACATGGGCGACCGCATGAACGACGTGGTGGTGGTCACGATGAGCGAATTCGGCCGCACGGCGAAAGAGAACGGCAATCGCGGAACGGATCACGGGCACGCCAACAGCATGTTCGTGATGGGCGGCGGCGTGAAAGGCGGCAAGGTCTACGGCAAATGGCCCGGCCTGGAGAAAGAGCAGCTCCATGAGGGCCGCGACCTGGCGCTGACGACGGACTTCCGCGATGTCCTGGGCGAACTGGTTTTGCGCCACCTGGGCAACCCTTCACTAGCGCCCGTGTTCCCGGGGTACGCTCCCAAAATGCTCGGGCTGGTGTAGCAGATCACCGGCATGGAGGCCGGCCCTGCGGCCGGATGGCCAGCTAAAGCATGCCCCAGCATTCGCGGTGTCGATCAACATCCGGCGGAAGGCGCCAAACACTTTCCGCATCTGGGGCTGTTTGTAGGGAAAGATATCGACGGGATCCATGGCGTGAACGGTCATCCCGCTATCCACCTCGAAAACTAACAGCTCGCCCTCGGGGGTTTCACCGCAATCGATGCCGGCATATTCCAGTTCCATCTGAAGGGCGATGGTGCGCAGGGCGCCGCGATGACGGCGCGCGAAGTCATCGTCAAACGTGGCAAAGAAACGCGCTTCCTCGGCGCGCTTGGCGGCGCTTTCCACCATGCCCGCGCTCATATAGTGGACCACCCAGCTATCGGAGATGGCCATATGGCAGACATAGGGGCGCTGGTCGATTAGCACGATACGATACTTGCGGAATTGCCCGTCGGCACTGCGATACTCCACATAGGGGGCAACGTAAAACTCATCCTCCGGACGAGCGCTGAGATAGCCGATGATGGCATCCGGGGTATCCAGCTTCATCAGCCCGCGACCTTTTTGCGAGTCCACGGGACGTATGATAAGTGGGAAGGCGGTATCGGGGATCAGCGCCGAAAGCGCCGCATCGGAACGCCCAATCCATTCCAGCTTCTGCCGATCGATCCGCGTGGTGACCGGCACTACCAGGCCGGGCGCCGAATGGAGCAACCGGCAGGCGCCATCGCGCGACAGGCGGGCGATGCGGTCCGCCGCACAAAGTACCGGCCGGGGCCACGATTTCATGAGTCCGGCAACGTGCTCTAACAGCGGCAGATTCCGATCGGTTTCGCAAACGGCGACGATCGCCAGATCGTGCTCCGGCAGGGACGCCGGGAATGGCATGGCTGGCGACACGTATAGCATGTCGAGGGTGATGTCCGACCCCTCGATCAGAAACTCCAATGCATTGTTCTCCGCCAGGTCCCCGGGACTGAGGATGGCAAGCAGGCGGATTCCAGCGGAATCGCCGAAACCCTGGAGACGATACAGGGGCTGGATATCGAGAGCCAAAGCCTGCATGGACAGCCCAATTTGGCGCTGACCCATGAGTTGCAGAACAATCGACAGGTCCATTAACGCGTTGGCGTCGTTCTGATCGTGCGCCACTCGACCGAGCAGATGGGCCTTCCATGGTTCCAGATCTGCGCCGGCGAACGCCATCCTGGCCAGAGGGGCAAGGCCGACGAGGCTCCCGCTATGGCCGTTGGGATTCATCGGCAGGCTTTCGGGCAGCGGTGAACGCGCGCCGAGCCAGAGGCAATCACCGCCCGCACTAACGCATCGATGTCGCTTTTGCCGGTACGGTGATTCACGATGGCGGCGCGGATCGCCAGACAACCATTGACCGATGTCAGTGACGGCGCGGCGATGCCGGACTCCTGCAAATCGGCCACGATGTCTTGGTTGACCTCGTCGGGATGTTCGCTACGGTAGCGGAAGCAAACGATATTCAGCGCGACCGGAGCCAGCAGTTCCAGCACCGGCTCCCGCTCGATGCATTGCTTCAAGTACTGCGCAAGGGCACAGGTTTTCGAAATTGCGGCGCCGAGCTTCTCAGCGCCATAGATTTTGATGGTAAACCACGTCTTCAGCGCCCGGAAACCACGTGACAGGTCCGGCCCAAAATCGCACGGCCAAGGCGAGCCGGCAGCCATCCCGCGGGTTTCGCGACTTAAATAGGCCACCGGCGAGGCAAACGTGCGACGATGCAACTCCCCATCCCTGACCAGGACAAACCCCGCGTCATAAGGCACTTGCCCCCATTTGTGGAAATCGAACGCGATGGAGTCCGCGCGCTCGATCCCGGCCAGGCGAGGCGCAATATCCGGCGCCAGCATGGCGAGCGCGCCACAGGCGCCATCGACGTGAAACCACAGCTCTTCCCGCCGGGCGACATCGGCGACGGCGCGCAGATCGTCGATCGCTCCGACATCGACCGTGCCGGCGGTGGCGGCGATGAAGAACGGTGCGAGGCCGTCTCTTTTATCCGTGGCGATGGACTCTTGGAGGGCCTGGGTATCGATCTGGTGTTGCCCGTTCGTGGGGACGATGCGGAGGGCATCGGTTCCCAGGCCAGCCAGATCCATGGCTTGAGCGATGCAGCCGTGGGCGGCCGCCGAGGTATAGGCGATCAGGCGTTTGCTGCTGGCGGCAACACCCAGACGGCGAACGCCGACGCCGATCGCAGCGGCGCGCGCCACCAGGACGGCGATCAGGTTCGCCATGGATGTGCCGGTGACGAACAGGCCGCTGGCGGTATCCGGGAAACCGAACAGTTCGCGGACCCACCGCACCACCTGCCGCTCCACTTCGACGGGGATCTGATCGCGGCCGCCCAGGTTGGCATTCAGCCCGGCGGCCAGCATCTCCGCCAGCATTCCGACCGGCGTTCCGCCCCCGTGGACCCATCCCATGAAGCCGGGATGGACATTGCCCACGGCGTAGGGGAGAATGCGCCGTATGAACGTGTCATGGACCGACGCCAAGGGGGAGGGTTTTGGCGGCAGCGGTTGACGGAAGGAGTCACGTACCGCGGGCGGAATGGGCTGCCAAACCGGGCGCTCGCGGATGTGTTGGGTGTAATCCAGAATGTCGTCGAGCATGCGATGCGCCTGCGCCCGGAAACCGGGCCAATCGGAAGGATCAAGCGTGCCCCGATCGGGCGAGGGAGACGGTGGTTCCTCCAGAATGCTCCGGAGGCGCGAGAAGCTCTCGATATAAGACGTTTCCGATGGCGCGGCCATAACCGACGTCTCTTCTATCGTCGGAATGCCCGGAAAACTTCAGCGAAAACCCGCCACCAGTGCGTAGAAGCCGTAAGGGCGCTGCCGGCCACCCATCCGCCGCTGCTTTCGGTGTATCGTGTAGGAGCGATATGGACGCCAAAACCTTTCCGTTGTGCGCGGCGCTGGCCTGCGCGATGCCGCTATTGGCCCAAACGCCCGCCGAAACCCTGACGCCCGCCCAACTCAACGCCCGGGCTAAAGTGCAGAACGTCCCGGAAATCCCGTTCGAATCCGCGCCCGATTTCCTTAAACTGCCACCCAACCTGCACTTGGGAGAGGGCATCGGGGTGGCCACTAATTCCAAGGGACATATCTTCGTCTACACGCGCAGCCAGGCCACCCGGCTCTTCGAATTCGACGCCAAGGGGAACTACCTGCGTGAGATCGGTGAAGGGCTCTACGGATTTGTCTTCGCGCACGCCGTGCGGGTGGATCCGCAGGACAACATCTGGGCGGTGGACGAGGGGTCGAACATGGTGATCAAGTTCAATCCCGAAGGCCGCGTCGTCATGGTCCTGGGTAGAAGACCGGAGCCTGCCGAGGCCGCGCCCCCGGCGGTGGAACCCTACGCATTCAATCGTCCGACGGATGTCGGCTGGGACGCGGCGCGGAATATCTTCGTCTCCGACGGCTACG
>PLDO01000547.1 GCA_003136215.1 Bryobacterales bacterium | reverse complement strand
GGAATGATTCGCAACTCCTGGGTGAACAACGCGCTCACCAAAGACATTTTCGAAGGCGATGGACTTTCGCGCGAAATCGACAAGTTGCTGGCGGGCGGGCCCGCGGCGGCTCCGGCCAAGAAGTAGGATGATCGGACTTTTCCAAAACCGTGCGCCCGAGTCCCATCCGCTGGGCCCTCTGGAGGTCACCGTAATGGAGATCCTCTGGACCCGCGGCGAGAGCAATGTGCGTGACGTGGTGGACCGCCTGGGGCGTCCACTGGCCTACACCACAGTGATGACCACGCTCGACCGGCTGTTCAAGAAAGGTCTGCTGGCGCGACGCAAATGCGACCGGGCCTTCCTCTACTCGCCTGCCCTGAATCGCACGGAGTGGGAGCATAAGCGCACGGGCGATTTTGTGGCGGGATTCCTCTCCGTCGCGGAGCCCGCGCGCGACCTGCTGATTTCCTGTCTGGTGGAGGCGGTGGGCCGGCACGACGAAGGCCTGCTGGACGAGTTGGAAAAAAAGATCAAACTGCGCCGCAAGGAGCTGTACCGGAGGCCGAAGCCATGATGACGCCGTACCTGCTTCGTTTGCTCTGCCTTTGCCTGGCCGCTTTTTTTGTCATCCACAGCGCGGTGGGCCTGGTGGTTTCTCTCGGCGGGGCAGTCGCCATGCGCGCCGCGCGGCGCATGCGCCCGCGTTCGGCGGGGAGATTTCTGCTGGCGCTGCGTCTGCTGCCGGCGGCCGTGGCGCTGTTGGTAGTGGGCGGACTTTGCGTGCCCAGCTACCTGTGGCTGGAGTCCGAAGGCGGCGCGGAAGAGGTGGGCGCCGGTTGCCTGGCGGCAGCCATGCTGGCCGCCGCCCTGTGGACCCTCTCGACCGCTCGCGGAGTGCGCGCCGCCGTTCGCTCCGCGCGCCACGCCCGCCAAAGCGAACGGCTGGGCCGCCGTTCGACTCTGCCTGGTTCGCCCCTACATGGTTCGCCCCTGCCGGTCTGGATTGTGGATGCCCCCGGGCCTTTGCTGGCGCTGGTGGGCGTGTTCGGCTCGCGCCTGCTGATCTCGCGTCCAGTGATGAGCGCGCTCTCGCCGGCACAACTGGCCGCCGCCCTGCGCCACGAGGAGGCCCACCGGGTTTCGCGCGACAATCTGAAGCGCCTCCTGATGCTGCTGGCGCCCGGCCTGCTGCCGGGCTTTCACGGCTTCGACACTATCGAGCGCGGCTGGGCGCGCTTCACCGAATGGGCCGCCGATGACGATGCGGTGGCGGGCGACGCCCACCTGTCGCTCTCCCTGGCCGCCGCGCTGGTGCGTATCGCCCGCCTGGCAGGAACTCCGCCGGCGTTGCCGCTCGCCGCCTCATTCCTGGGAGACAGCCGCGAAATCTCGGCGCGCGTGGACCGCTTGCTGAGTCCCGCGCCCGCCGCGCCCGTTCGCCCGCGCAACGGGGCGGCTGTGGCAACCGGCGTGGCGCTGGCGGCTGGATGCGCCGCCTGTATGCTGCACCCCGCGACTCTGGCGTATGCCCACGGCATCATCGAGCAACTGATTCACTGAGCTGAGTGAGGTCCGAGCTGCGCTCGGATGCACAAGGCAGAGCCTTATGCCACAAGCTACAGCACCACGCGTTCGTCCGCTTCGCGGCGCGTGATTCTCTCGCGATCCAGGAACTCCAGCAGCGGGATGGCGTATTTGCGCGAGATGCCGGTCCACTCCTTGAATTCCGGCACGCGGAAGCGCTCTCCTTTGTGGCGGCCCAGCAACTCGCGCAACCGGGCAATCGCCGTGTGATGAAACACCAGTTCGTCGCTGATGCGCACCAGGCGTTTCTCGCGCAGCAAAATCTGCAACAACGAGCGCGCGCGCGCCGCCTCCACGCCCGATTTGGCAAGCACCTCCGCCAGTGCCGGCACCGCCAAGGCCGCGTCTTCGAAGGCCCTCTCGATTTTGGCGCGCGCCTGCTCCTCGTCTTCCTTGAGTACCACCTTGTGCCCGCGCGAGCGCACCAGTTCGCCCTCGGCGCCAATCTCCCGCGACTCCGCCAGCAGCGCGTCCAGTACGAAGACGGGGGCGCCCCCGCGCAGTTCCTGGCGCGCCACGCCGGGGAGCAGCGGACTCCTCTGGTGAAACTCGCGCACCGTGCGAACGATGCGCTCGCGCTCCGCCTGCATCCAGGCGCGGTCCACGTACCAGGGCTGCGGCTGGGCGATGGCCACCAGCGGAGCCTGGGCCGCCGCCGCGGCGATCTCGAGTTCGCCCATTCCGGTGCGCGCCACCAACTCCGCCATGCCCATGCCAAAGGCGGCTTCCCGCACCAGCAGCGCGATGCGGGCGGCGGCGGTCCCGGAGCACAAGGTTTCCAGGCGCGCCTTCACCTCGTCGCCCTTGCGATTGCGCCGGCCGCCGGTGTCCCCCTGAATGTCCACCACCACGCCGCCGCCGATGGTCACCACCGGCGAGAACATGCGGATGATGAAGCCATCGCCAGGCAACAGGAGCGCCGGGTGCCGCAAGATCAGCCGTACGTACGCCGTGCTGCCGGGCCGCATGGCCCCGCCGCCTTCGAGCAGGCGGACTTCGGCTTCGATCTCCGCCGTCCCGGAATGAAAGTGCACCGGGGCGCGGTGCTTCAGGGGCTTCGCCGATGCCAGCAAATCGAGACGGCAATCGATCTGCTTCACCGCGTGGAACCGCCCGGGCTCGCTCAGCACATCGCCGCGCGCCAGGCCGGCGGGCTCGATGTCGGCCAGGTTGACCGCCGTGCGCTGTCCCGCAACTGCCCGGCCCGCCGCGCTGCCGTGCACTTGCACGCCGCGGACGCGCAGACGCCGCCCGGCGGGGTAGACTTCCACTTCCTGCTCCCTGGCCACAGATCCGGAAATCAGCGTTCCGGTGGCCACGGTGCCGAAGCCCTTCACCGAAAACACCCGGTCGATGGGCAGGCGGAAATGGCCCGCCACATTCTTTTCGCCGACGCCCGCCGACACGCGCGCCAGTTCGCGCCGCAACTCGTCCAGCCCGGCGCCGGTGACCGAACTTACCGGCACCATGGGCGCGCCTTCCAGAAAAGAGCCCGCCACCAGTTCTTCCACTTCGAGGCGCACCAATCCCAGGATGTCTTCATCCACCAGGTCCGCCTTGGTGAGCGCGACGATGCCGCGCCGGATGCCGAGCAGACGGCAGATGTCGAAATGCTCGCGGGTTTGCGGCTTGATGGATTCGTCGGCGGCGATGACGAAGAGCAGCAGATCGATTCCGCCCACCCCTGCCAGCATGTTCTTGATGAAGCGTTCGTGGCCCGGGACGTCGACAAATCCCAGGCGCAATTGCGGCGTCAGTTCGAGGTGGGCGAACCCCAGGTCGATGGTGATGCCGCGGCGCTTTTCTTCCTCCAGACGGTCGGCGTCGATCCCCGTCAGCGCCTTGACCAGCGCCGTCTTGCCGTGATCGATGTGTCCCGCCGTCCCGACGATGATGTTCTTCATGGGCTTGTTACAGTGTAGGAGTGCTGCCCTGGCTTCTGCCAGCCCTGCTTGCCATTCTGGTCGCGGGCTCGCTGGTCTACTGCTCTCTCACCATCGTCGCCGCCGTGCGTTACCGCGCCGTGCGGCCCCCGCCATTGCGCGCCGGCGAGCCCATCAGCATCCTCAAACCGCTGGCCGGAATCGATGAGGGGCTGGAAGAGAATCTGCGCACGTTTTTCGAACAGGATTACCCAGAATTCGAAATTCTCTTTGCCGTGCGCCTCCCGGGCGACCCGGCGATTGCCGTGGTGGAGCGCCTGCGCGCGCGCTACCCTGGCGTGCCTTCGCGGCTGATCGTGACCGGAGAGCCGCCGTATCCCAACGCCAAGGTTTACAGCCTGGACCGTATGCTGGCGGCGGCGCGCCACCATCTGCTGGTAATGTCCGACAGCGACATACGCGTGACGCCGGATATGCTGGCCGTAATCGCCGCGGAATTTCAGGATGCGAAGCTGGGCCTGTCCACGTGTCCCTACCGCGCCGTGCCGGGGCGCAGCTTTTGGAATACGCTGGAGGCGGTCGGATTGAACACCGAATTCATCGGCGGCGTGCTGGTGGCGCGCATGCTCGACGGCATGAAGTTCGCCCTCGGACCTACCATCGCGGCGCGGCGCGCCACGCTGGAAGGGATCGGCGGGTTCGACGCGGTGAAGGATTTCCTGGCGGAAGATTTCGTGATGGGCAACCTGGCCGCGGCGCGCGGCGACGGCGTGATTCTCTCCTCCTACGTGATCGAGCACCATATCGGCGCGCAGCCGCTGGCGGCCAACCTGCGGCACCGCCTGCGCTGGAACCGCAGTACCCGCCGCTCGCGCCCGGCGGGCTACGTGGGACAGCTTTTCACCAACCCGCTGCCGCTCGGCCTGCTGCTGTGGGCAGTCAAGCCGGAGTGGTGGCCGGCCGCGGCCGCGGCGCTCGTACTGCGCGCCGCCGCCGGATGGGCCACCGCGGGTTACGTGCTGCGCGACCGGCTGACGGCGCGCCTCTTCTTCCTGGTTCCGCTGCAGGACCTGCTGAGCTTCGCCATGTGGCTGGCGGGCTTCTTCGGCAACACCATTCTGTGGCGCGGCAGGAAGTATTACCTGCGGGCGGACGGCCGGTTTGAGCTGGTGAAGTGAGTGGGATAAGCCTCCTGGCTTGTCCTTCCGAGCGCAGCTCGGACAGTACACCCCCATACCTTGACCTTCTGAGCGCCCTGCGCCAGGAATAGCGGCTTCGGCAATCGCCTAAACACGTGTAACGGGGGTGGGCATTGAAGCGTCGATATGGACAACGACGGATGCCTGGCTGATGATTCTTCCCACACTGGTAGGCCTGCTGCTTTGGCAGGGCGCGGCAAGCAGCCTGAATATCCTGGTAGTCGATGGCTCGAACCGGCCGGTTCCGGGCGTTCGCGTCGAATTGAAGACCGGCGGAGAGCGGGTCGCTTCCCGAGAGACCGATGCCAAGGGCCGTGCGGAGTTCGGCGACCTTCAGCCCGTGCGTTATGAGCTCGACGCCTGGAAGGACGGATTCGAGCCCGTCCAAAAAGGCGATCTCGAAGCGCCCGCCTCGGTTGAGCTGACACTGACGCCGGCGCTGGCACGCAAGGAGAGCATCGAAGTCAAGGCGACAGTCGCTCCGTTGGAGCAGGGTGCGTCCGCGCCCAGCGAACTCCCGGCGCAGGCCGCCAAGGAGCTTCCGAGCCGGCCGCCGACGGTGGCGGACGCCTTGCCGTTACTGCCGGGAGTAGTTCGCGTGCCCGGCGGCGGGCTGGTGATGTCGGCCGCCGGCGAACATCGCAGCGCCCTCATGGTCAACTCCGCCGATGTCACCGACCCGGCAACCGGACAATTCGGATTGACGGTGCCGATCGACAGCGTGGAGACGGTAAACGTCTACCAGACGGCTTTTCTGGCCGAGTACGGCAGGTTCACGGCAGGCCTGGTTTCGGTGGCGACCCGGCGCGGCGGCGAGAAATGGAAGTGGGAACTCAGCGATCCGTTCCCCGATTTCATCATTCGCAGCTATCACCTGCGCGGCGTGCGCGACGCCACGCCGCGGCTCAACGTGGAAGGGCCCATTATTCCGGGGAAGCTTTACTTTTCCGAAGGGTTGGAATACACCTACCGCGAAACCCAGGTGTACGAACTGCCCTTCCCCAATAACCAGAAGATCCAGGAAGGGTTCAACTCTTTCGCGCAAATCGATTGGGTTGCGTCCCAAAAGCAACTCGTCACCGCTACCGTTCACGTGGCTCCGCAGCGCATGGCATACGTGAACATGAACTACTTCAATCCGCAGGCAACCTCGCCGGACGCCGCCACGAACAATATCACCGTCACCCTGTCGGACAAACTGACGCTGGGCAGCGGGTTGTTGGAGAACACCTTGTCGGTGACGCACTTCGATGCGCACGTCTGGGCGCAAGGCACNNTGAGCTGGACCCCGGTCTATTCCTTTGGCGCGCTGCACTGGCTGGGCACACATAATTTCAAGACCGGCTCCTACCTGGCGGAAAGCACCGACAACGGCCTGGTGACGGAGCGGCCTTTCAACATCGTGGATGCGTCGAACCAGTTGTTGGAACGCGTCGCTTTCACCCCGGGGCTGCCGTTCCGGAACTGGGACCTGGAATATTCGTTTTTCGCGCAGGATCACTGGCTGATTACCCCGCGGCTGTCGGTGGACCTGGGTCTTCGGATCGAGTCGCAGGAACTGTCGGAAAGCTTGCGGGTGGCGCCGCGGGCCGGCGTTGCGTGGACGCCGTTTGCCAACGCGGGCACTGTGGTGCGTGCCGGGTTCGGCTGGTTCTACGACCATGTGCCGCTGAGTGTTTACTCGTTTGCGAACTACCCCAATCAGATCGTAACCATGTTCGGGCCCGGCGGGCAGATTACCGCGGGACCGTGGATCTACCGGAACGGACTGGGCACGGCAATCTCGCAGTTTCCATTCGTCTTCCAGGAGCCCGAAACGGGAAATTTTTCGCCGCGCAGCGCCACCGGAAACGTGCAGATCGAGCAGCCGGTGGGGTCGCATCTGCTGTTGCGGATGGGCTACACGCAGAAGGAATCCGCCGGACTGGTGATTCTGAATTCGGTTCCGCCGGGCGCGGCAACCCCCGGCGTGGGTTCGAACCTGCTCTCCGGGAGCGGCCAATCGCGATATCATCAGTTCGAGGTCACGACCCGCCTGCGCTTGAATGACCAACGGCAATTGTTCTTCTCCTATGTGCGGGCGCATGCGCGCGGCGATTTGAACGATTTTGCCAACTACCTGGGCAGTTTTCCGGTGCCGATTGTCCGTCCCAATCAGTTCGGCAATCTGGCGGCCGATCTGCCCAACCGGTTCCTGGCGTGGGGAATGGTGCAGCTTCCGGCGGGTTTCCGGATCTCTCCGCTGATCGAGTATCGCAGCGGCTTTCCCTATGCGGTGACGGACGCCCAGCAGAACTACGTGGGCGTGCCCAATGCGCAGCGGTTCCCTAGTTTCTTTTCGGTGGATTCGCGCTTCTCCAAGGACATCAAAGTGAATCCCAAATATGCGGTGAGGCTGTCGGTGAGCGGGTACAATCTCACCAACCACTTCAACCCCGAGGCTTTCCATAACAACGTCGCCGATCCGGCGTTTGGTCTCTTTTTCGGCCAGAGGGGACGCCGCTTCACGGCCGATTTTGATGTCATCTTTTAGGACGCTGGTCTCCTGGTTAGCCAGATCGCCCTTGCCGCGTTTGGGTGCGATCACCGGCCTGGCGGTGCTGGTGCACGGCTACCACCTGGGCGTGGACGATGCTGCGATCTATGTGCCGGCGATCAAGCGGGTGGCGGACCCCAAGCTCTACCCTTTCGGCGCCGAGTTCTTCATGTCGCACGCCCATCTTTCGTTCTTTGCGGAACTGATCGGTGGTTCCGCCCGGCTGAGCCACCTGCCCGTCGACCTGGTCATTTTCGCCTGGCACGTGATGAGCGTTTTTCTGCTGCTGCTGGCCGCATGGCAACTTTTGGGTTGCTGCTTTGAGAACAACTACGCACGGTGGAGCGGTGTGGCCCTCCTGGCTGCGACCCTCAGCGTTCCGGTAACCGGCACGGGGCTTGCCATCATGGACCCGTACCTGACGGCGCGATCCCTGTCCACCCCGGCGACGCTGTTTGCGGTAGCCTGCTATTTATCGAAGCGCCCGCGGTGGGCGCTGGTGTGGCTGGCGGTGACCGCGGCGCTGCATCCGCAGATGGCTGTCTACGGCGCCTTGTTCATCGGCTGTCTGGCATGGGTGGTACCGCCGCGAGCGGTCCATGCGGTTCCCGCGCCGGCGTTTCGAACGATGATCCTCCTGCCGTTCGCTTTTGATTTCTCCCCGGTGACGGGGCCTGCGCGCGAATGCCTGCTGTCGCGGACGTTCTTCTTCGTATCGGCGTGGGCCTGGTACGAATGGGTCGGCATTTTCGCGCCGCTGGCCATGTTGTGGTGGTTCTCGAAAGCAAGTCCCCGGCACACGCTGCCTGCTTTTCGATTGGTGGCGGGCCGGCTGATTCCCTTCGGGCTGGCATTCACCGCGGCCTTCCTGATACTGGCGATTCCGGCGTTGGAGGGCTATACCCGCCTACAACCGATGAGGAGCTTTCACCTGCTGTATGTCATTTTCTTCATTCTGCTGGGCGGGCTGATCGGAGAGTACGCGCTCCGGAAAAACGCATGGCGCTGGGCGGCGCTGTTTGTGCCGCTGGCGCTCGGCATGGTGCTGCTGCAGCGGAGCGTGTACCCAACAAGCCGACACGTGGAGTGGCCCGGGGCGTCGAATAATGGCAATACCTGGATGTCAGCCTTCTTTTGGATCCGGCAGCACACGCCGAAAGACGCCCTGTTCGCCACGGATCCGAACTACATGGCGCGGCCGGGCGAAGATGCGCATGGCTTCCGCGCGATAGCGGAGCGGAGTGTCCTGGCCGACTTCGTGAAAGACAGCGGGGCGGTCTCCTTGTTCCCGCGGCTGGCGGTGGAATGGCAGAACCAGGTGGCGGCGGCGCGCGGCCTCGATCGCTTTGAGCCGGCGGATTTCCAGCGGTTGCTCGGGCGCTACCCGGTTACCTGGATTCTGACCACGCAACCAGGGCCGCCAGGGCTGGTGTGCCCTTATGAGAATCGGGAACTGGCGGTCTGCCGGCTGTAAATCCCAGTACAATAGGACCCTATGAACCGCCTCGATGCACTACGCCGCCGCCACGAAGCCGCCGAGCAGGGCGGGGGGCCCGAGCGCCGCGCCCGCCAGCACCAGGAGGGCAAGCTTAGCGCCCGCGAGCGCATCGAACTGCTGCTCGACGAGAACTCCTTCGAGGAACTCGACAAGCTGGTGACCCATCGCTGCCGCGATTTCGGCATGGAAGAGCAGATTGTTCCCGGCGACGGCTTCGTCACCGGCTACGGCCGCATCGAGGGCCGCCTGGTCTACGTCTTCGCGCAGGACTTCACCGTCTTCGGCGGGTCGCTCTCCGAAACCAATGCGCAGAAGATCTGCAAGATCATGGATCTGGCTCTCAAGACCGGCGCGCCGGTGATCGGGCTCAACGATTCCGGCGGGGCGCGCATTCAGGAAGGCGTGGTCTCCCTCGCCGGCTACGCCGATATCTTCCTGCGCAACACGCTGGCCTCTGGCGTGGTGCCGCAGATCTCCGCCATCATGGGCCCCTGCGCGGGCGGCGCGGTCTACTCGCCCGCCATCACCGATTTCGTTTTCATGGTGGACCACACCAGCTACATGTTTGTCACCGGTCCCGACGTGATTAAGACCGTGACCCATGAGGACGTTACCAAGGAAACGCTGGGCGGATCCATGACCCACAACTCGGTCAGCGGGGTGGGCCATTTCATCGCCCCCGATGACGCCGAGTGCTGCCGCATGATCCGCGAACTGCTCACCTACCTGCCGCAGAACAACCGCGAAGACCCGCCGCGGCGGCCCACGAACGACCCCGCCGGCCGCATGGATGCCGCGCTCGACACCATCGTCCCGGCGGAATCCAACCTGCCTTACGACATCAAGGACGTGATCCATCGCGTGGTGGACGGCGGCGAGTTCTTCGAAGTCCACGAGCACTGGGCCAGGAATATCGTGGTGGGATTCGGCCGCATGGACGGCCGCTCGGTCGGCATCGTGGGCAACCAGCCTGCCTTCCTGGCCGGCGTACTGGATATCAACTCCTCGGTGAAAGCCGCCCGCTTCGTGCGCTTCTGCGACGCGTTCAACATCCCGATTCTCACCTTCGAGGATGTCCCCGGTTTCCTGCCCGGGACGGAGCAGGAGTTCGGCGGCATCATCCGTCACGGGGCGAAACTGCTGTATGCCTACGCCGAGGCCACGGTTCCCAAGATTACCGTCATCACGCGCAAGGCCTATGGGGGCGCGTATTGTGTGATGGGCTCCAAGCACTTGCGGACGGACATCAACCTGGCCTGGCCTACCGCCGAGATCGCGGTGATGGGGCCGGAAGGCGCGGTCAACATCGTGTACCGCCGCGAACTCAACGCCGCCGCCGATCGGGCTGCCACGCGGCAGCAGAAGGTGGACGAGTTCCGCGAGCGCTTCGCCAACCCCTTCGTCGCCGCCGAGCGCGGGTACGTGGACGACGTGATCGAGCCGAGGGAAACCCGCCCGCGCGTGATCGCCGCGCTGCGCATGCTGGAGAACAAGGTGGATACCATGCCGCGCAAGAAGCACGGCAATATCCCGCTGTAACCCAAATCCGCCAGAACACTGGCGGTTTCCCTTCGATGAGTCAGGTGAAGGTATACCGCATTGCGGTATACTCTTGCATAGTGGACGATGCGCCCGAAATCACGGTTCTGCAATTGCCGAAGTTCAAGGCCGAAGCCACGGAACTGATCGGGACGGGCGGCATTGAAGCGGTGGCGGCATACCTGATTGACCATCCGGATGCTGGAGACGTGATACCGGGCGCCGGCGGGGCGCGGAAGTTGCGATGGGCGGCGAAGGGCAAGGGGAAGCGCGGTGGCGCACGAATCGTTTACTTGTACATTGTGATCGCCGCAAGTTGTTTACCTGCTCCGTTGTTATGCGAAAAGTGTCAAAACGGATCTGACGGCGGACGAGAAGAAACAACTGCGGCAAATCGCGGCTCATCTGAAGGGAGTGCAATAGCATGCCAAGGAAATCGCAGTCGAAGAAGACGACCTTCGGAACGGACCTGATCGAGGATATGAATCTGGTCCTGGCTCACCGGCGCGGCAAAATCGAATTGGAGCAGGTTTGGCCCAAGCCGATCGATGTGAAGGCCATTCGCAAGCGGGCGAAAATGTCCCAGGCGGAATTTTCACGGGCCTACGGCATCAGCAAACGGGCATTGCAGGAGTGGGAGCAAGGCGGCCGGCAACCAGACTCAGCCGCCCGAGCCTACCTGACTGTCATCGCGAAAGAACCCGCCGTCGTACGACGGGCACTCTCCAGCGAGTAGGGCACGTTTCGAAAGCGCGGGCTCTCCGCCGGCGCTACCGGGGGGCGGCGCCGGCGGCCAGGCACCTCCCGTTCCGATAGTCCGCCACCATGCCGGTTACCCTTCCCTGCATTTGAGAACCGTACCATTCGGGCGGGTTTTATGGGGAACCTGAACAATCTGCCGATATGCAGTAATGGACATGCGTACCTACGCCAAGCTGTACATCGGCGCCGTCCTGGCGGGTGGAATGGTGTGCTTCGCGCACGCCATGTCCGGCTGGAACTGCCAGCACCCGCTGCGGTACCTGTGTCTGCTGGCGGTGGCGCTGCCGGCTTCCGCTCTCAAGGTATTTCTGCCGGGCGTTACCGGAACCATGTCGGTAAGCTACGTTTTCGTCCTGCTGGGCATGCTGGATTTCAGCTATCCGGAGACCATGCTGCTGGCGTGCCTGGCGATGATCGTGCAGTCCTTGTGGCGCACCAGGTACCACCCGAAGCTGCTTCAGCTGCTGTTCAATCTGGCGAGCACTTCCATCGCGGTTTCTTTTGGGTTCGGAACCTACCGCCTGATTGGAGGGCAGAGGCAGGTGCTGCTCAGCGTGGCCATCGCTTCGACGGTTTACTTCCTGACCAACTCCTTGTCGGTGGCGGCGGTGGTGGCGGTGACCGAAGGCAAGAGCCTGCGCAAGATCTGGCACGAGTGCTACCTGTGGACGTTCCCGTATTACCTGGTAGGAGGCGCCGTCGCCTATTTGATCAGCTGGTGCAACCGGCACGTCGGATGGGAGACCACCGCCCTCGCCCTGCCGGTGGTGTATGTGATCTTTCGTTCCTACCGGCTCTACCTGGGACGCCTCGAATCCGAGAAAAACCACGCGGAGGAAATGGCCAACCTTCACCTGCGGACGATTGAAGCTCTGGCTCTGGCCATCGAAGCCAAGGATCATACTACGCACGATCACCTACAGCGCGTCCAGATCTACGCCCTCGAGCTAGGTAAGAAAATGCACTTGGACGACAACCAGCTGCAGGCGCTGCGGGCGGCGTCGATTTTGCACGATATCGGCAAGCTGGCGGTGCCGGAGCATATCATTTCGAAGCCCGGCAAGCTGACCAGCGAAGAATTCGACAAGATGAAGATTCACCCGGTGGTGGGAGCGGAGATCCTCGACCGGGTGCAGTTCCCCTACGACGTGGTGCCGATTGTCCGCGCCCACCACGAGCGGTGGAACGGAAGCGGATATCCGTATGGATTGAAGGGCGAGGAGATTCCGCTGGGCGCGCGGATCCTCGCTACGGTGGATTGTCTGGATGCCCTGGCCTCGGACCGTCAGTACCGCCGCGCCCTGCCGCTCGATGAGGCGATGGCGGTGATCGTCTCCGAGGCGGGGAAGAGTTACGAGCCGCGCATCGTCAGGATTCTGCAGGAAAACTACCGGGAATGGGAGTGCCTGACGCGATCTAAGGAGCCGCAAGGCAACCGGCTCTCCAAGGACGTGACCATCGCCAACGGAGACGCTCCCGCCGCCGGATTCCAGAAATCCGCGGCAGGCGATTCGCCGCAGCCCGATTTTCTGTTTTCCATTGCGGCGGCCCGCCAGGAAGCGCAGATGCTCTACGAACTGACGCAGGATTTGGGCAACTCCCTCAACCTGCACGAGACGCTTTCCGTGCTCGACAGCCGTCTGCGGCGGCTCATTCCGTACGATGCGATCGCCGTATACGTGCGGCAGGAGGACGAATTGCTGCCGCAATACGTCAATGGCGAAAACCTGCGCCTCTTCTCCGCGCTGCGGATTCCCGTGGGACAGGGCCTCTCCGGCTGGGTGGCCGACGCCGGCAAGCCCATTATCAATGGCAATCCGTCGGTGGAGCCGGGCTATCTGAACGATCCGTCGAAGTTCAGCACGCTGCGCTCGGCGCTGGCGGTCCCGCTGGAAAACGCCGTCGGCGTGACCGGGGTGCTGACGCTCTATCATCTGGGGAGCGATGCGTTTACCCAGGATCACCTGCGGGTTTTGCTGGCGCTGAAACCCAAGGTATCGCTCACCATTGAAAATGCCCTGGAGTTTCAACAGGTGGCCATCTCCGCCACCACCGACGGGCTGACCGCGCTGCCCAATGCGCGTTCCCTGTTCCTGCACCTGGATGGGGAACTGGCGCGCTGCCAGAGGACCAACGCCGAACTGGCGGTCCTGGTTTGCGACCTCGACGGTTTCAAGCAGGTAAACGACCGGTTCGGCCACCTGGAGGGCAACAAGGTTCTCAAGCTGGTGGCCGCGGGTCTGCATGAATGCTGCCGCGAGTACGACTATGTCGCCCGGATGGGCGGTGATGAATTCGTGCTGGTGCTGCCCGGTTTTCAAATCGCGCATCTTCCCGAAAAGCTCCTGGCGCTGGAAAGAGTGGTCGTGGAAACCGGCCTGGCGGTTTGCGGCGAGCGACTGCTCAACATCAGCATCGGCGCGGTGTTCTGCCCGGAAAACGGCACCGATGCGGAGGGTCTTCTCGCCGAGGCGGACCGCCGCATGTACCTGGTGAAGCAGCGCCGTAAGAAAGCGGTTCCGCCGGAGGCGAGCGATCTGGCCAGGCTGGCGGCCCGCATCGAACATTCGGCGGCGCGCGCCCCGCATTCCACACTCCTTCAATAGGTGCCATGCGGCGCGGCATTCACCCTTCCCACCTTTGCCGGCTCCACGAGCCCGGGAGATACAGGCCAATTTGTCTCATTGCGACAGATTGTCTCCATGCGCCCCCGTGCGCGCGTTGCAATTACTGGCACTTATCTTTGGCGGACCAGATGCATTATGCGGGGGCGAGGAACTCAACGTGAAACGTACCTTTCAATTCGCTCTGGCACTCTCGATCGCGGGATGTGCCTTCGCCGGACAGATCTCCAAAGATCTCCCCCAGACCAACGGGACGAACCTGGTGACTGTCGTAGTGCAGTTCTCCAGCACGCCTACGGCAGCCTTGTTCAGTTTGTTGGCTGGCAATGGCGCCACAACCAAAAAGAAATTCGACAACGTCCCCAAAGTGCAAGTGTTGAACGT
>PLDO01000465.1 GCA_003136215.1 Bryobacterales bacterium | reverse complement strand
AAGCGGTTGGCGGCCTCAGTCATCACCGAGGCGGAAGTGGTGCGGTAGTAGGCGGAAGTCAGCAGAACGGCGCCGATCGCGACGGCACCCAGGCGCAGGAAAAGAGATTTCATGGGCCCCCCTCCGTGTCATCTTATCAGGCCGGAGGGGGAATGATGTTGGATTACTCGAAGGGCAGATCTTTTGGCGTCTGGCGGAAGATGCCGGAGTTGGCCAAATACTTGTGGGGGTTCACCGGCGTGCCGCCAACATGCACTTCGTAGTGCAGGTGGGGAGCGGTAGTGCGTCCGCTGGTGCCTACCAGTCCGATGACCTCGCTGCGGCGCACTTCCTGTCCGGCGTGCACCAGAATCTTGGACAAGTGGGCGTAATAGGTCTGCAAGCCGCCGCCGTGATCGATAATCACCAGGCGTCCTAAGCCTCCGGCCACCATTTCCGCCTGCACCACGACGCCATCGGCGGCGTCGCGCACGATGGTTCCGGTAGGCGCGGTGATATCGACGCCTTTATGGAAAGCGCCCTCCCCGGAGAACGGATCGGTCCGGCGGCCGAAGCCATCCATCAGCCTGCCTTCGACCGGCCAGAGGCTGGGTGGCATTTTCAGGGCGCCGAAGCGGCGGGCGCGGCGGTTGGAGACGGCTAGTCTGTCGGCATTGATCAGGTAATTGTATTCCTGAAGGCTTTCGGCGAAGCTCGGGACCATTTTGCCTTCGGAGGAGATGTCCGAGGGTCCATCCAACTTCTGTTTAATGCCATACGCCACGGAGACTTCCCTGGCGTAGAGTTGCAGGCTGGCCATCTGCACGTTGGTCTCGCTCACCACTTTTTGCAGATTCTGGTAGCGCGCCCTCATGCTGTCGGCTTCTTGTTTCAGGGCGTTGTAGTTGGCCACTTTCCAGGCCATGCGGGCGTAGCTGGCGACGAAACCGAATGCCGAAAAACCACCTAGGATAGCTAACGCGAGAACCGTATAAACCGCGGTATGGGGGATATGAACACGCCGCAACCTGCCACGTAACGAATGCGCCAACACGACTACAAAGTACTCTTGTTTCATAGACTCTCCGGCCGGACTCCCTTTTGGATTCGAGGTAAGAGCAGCGACCCCGGGGGCCCGGTGGGGCTATTCCATTACAAAACATTCACCTTGGCGAATTCCAAACTGTAACAGGATATACGGCTCCATGTCAACCCTTATCGACTCGTTGCAAGTTATTGATAACTCTGGTATTGTTGCCATTGACCGTGTCCGTACGCCTGCCTGGAACTCTTTTTCTGCGGAATCTGGTGGAACGGCGCAGCCTGCTGTTCCAGCTGGTGCGCCGGGATTTCGAGCAACGCTTCGTGGGTTCCGCCGTGGGTTGGATCTGGGGTCTCATTCATCCGCTGGTACTGCTGCTGAGCTGGGTATTCGTTTTCCAGATATGCCTGGGAATGAAGGCGCCGGCGGGCGAGCAGAAATACCCGCTGTACATCTTCGCCGGCATGCTGCCATGGCTCCTGTTTAGCGAGACCGTGCAGCGTTGCGCCCCATCCCTTCTCGACCAGGCGAACCTGATCACCAAGACCGTATTCCCGGCCGAAATCGTGCCGGTTTCAGTTTTCTTATCGACCCTAATCAGCCATTTGTTGGCGGTGGCGTTGATGGTGGCGGCTGCCGGCCTGTGGATCAACCAGATCAGCATCTTTCTGGTGTTGTTGCCGCTCTACATGCTGACGGTGGGACTTTTCGCCGTGGGCGTGGGTTGGATCGTCGCCAGCCTGCATGTGTTTCTGCGGGATACGGCGCAGGTCCTCAGCGTGATTCTGACTTTCTGGTTCTGGGCCACGCCGATCTTCATCGACGAGGGCAAGTTTCCCCCACCGGCGAGATTTCTGGTGCGCTTCAATCCGCTGTATTACGGGGTGCGGAGTTACCGGGCCATCCTGCTGCACTCGGCGCCGCCCGATTTCGCAGACCTGGCGATCTCCCTGGCGTTTGGCGTGGCGGTATTCGTGGTGGGCGGGCTTTTCTTCCGCTACATGAAGCGGGGATTCGCTGATGTTCTTTGAGGCGGATGGAAGGGGACGGGCCTAACTGCCGGCGAATTGGCTGGCGGCAACGATCTGCGAGTTGCTGGTGCTGACGATTGTTTTAATCGAATCGCCGCCGATGCTCATTACGCCCGCCGTGACGATCAGGACGAACACGAGCAAGAGGGTGTACTCGATCAAGTCCTGGCCGTCTTCTGCGCGCCACAAAGTCCAGAGCAGTTGCAGCATGATCACCTCTAAGGCTATTACAGCCGATTGCAGGTCCGGGATCAAGGAGAAAATACGAGCTAGAGTACTGATTAGCAGATGGTTAGCCAAAGCAGTTATCTAAGGTTATCAGTCTACTGACCCCGATTAATGCCGATAGTTAACATTCGCCAATGGCCGACCGGAAGTGAAAGGGAGCGCACCACTCGGCCGTACCAGCCCCCGGCATTGACCCACGTTAATAAACGAGGTGGGTGCCCCCCGAGCGCCTTCAGGCTTCTCCCTTGCGGCGAACCGCCGGAAGCTTGCTCACCAGCGCCGAATCGAGTCGGACTCCCTATTTTGAGATGTTGGATCAAAATAGAAAGGCCGGCACCTGCTTTGCAGGAACGCTCCTGAGGCCATGATACTCCAAAAGGTGGAGGGGGCGTGTGCGTTTCTGGCCATGTCCGACTCTGTTATACTAATGCCTTATGACACTGGTTCACGTCGCACGGCATCATCATCATAGCCATGCCATCCTGCGACGGGCCTTGTCCTAATCTCACCTCATCCGGATCGGAAAGGACGCCCGCCGCGAGATCGGCGGGTTTTTTATTGTTGCCATGGGTAGTGTCACAATGAATCTCGATTTCGAAAAGTCGGACGGCCTGGTCACCGCCGTCATCCAGGATCATGCCAGCGGACGCGTCCTGATGGTCGGCTTCATGAACGAAGCGGCCTTCCGGCAAACCGTGGAAACGGGCTTTGCCACCTTTTGGAGCCGTTCCCGCCGCAAGCTGTGGCTCAAGGGCGAAAGCTCCGGCCATCGCCTGGTGGTGAAAGAGATCGCCACCGATTGCGACCGCGACGCGGTGCTGGTCAAAGTGGATCCGCAGGGCCCCGGCGTCTGCCATGAGGGCTACCAGAGCTGCTTCTTCCGCCGCCTCGAAGATGGCCAGTGGAAGGTGAGCGAACCGCAGACTTACGATCCGCAAGCCGTCTACGGAGGCAAAGCGTGAAACTGAAGCTGGGCATTCCCAAAGGCAGCCTGGAAAACGCCACGATCGATCTCTTCCGCCGCGCGGGATTCCAGATCACCACCTCCAGCCGCTCCTATTTCCCCACCGTCGACGACCCGCAAATCGAGTGCATGCTGATCCGCGCGCAGGAGATGGCGCGCTACGTGGAAGACGGCATTCTCGACGCCGGCCTCACGGGCCGCGATTGGGTCGAGGAGAACGAAGCCGACGTGGTGGCGGTGGCGGACCTGATTTACGCCAAGCAGAGCTTCGGCAAGGTGCGCTGGGTTCTGGCCGTGCCCGAAGCGTCGGCCTTCCACACGGTGCACGATCTGGGCGGCAGGATTATCGCCACCGAACTGGTGGCGACCACCAAACGATACCTGTTGAAGCACGGCGTGACGGCCAAGGTGGAATTCAGCTGGGGGGCCACGGAAGTCAAGCCGCCGGTGCTGGCCGACGCTATCGTCGAGGTCACCGAAACCGGCTCCAGCCTGCGCGCCAACAATCTCAAGATCATCGATACCGTGATGGAATCCAACACCCAGCTGATTGCCAACAAGGCATCCTGGGAGGACGCGAAGAAGCGGCGCAAGCTGGAAGATATCCGCATGTTGCTGGATGGGGCCATCAACGCCCTGGGCAAGGTGGGACTCATGCTGAACGTCCACAAGGACAATCTGGCGGCCGTGCTGGCCGTGCTGCCGGCCCTCAAACGGCCTACCATTTCGCACCTCAGCGACGAAGAGTGGCTGGCGGTCAACACCATCCTGGATGAGACCACGGTGCGCGACATCATTCCCCGGCTGAAGCAGGCGGGCGGCGAGGGAATTGTGGAATACCCGCTCAACAAAATCGTACTGTGATTCGCATACTCGAAAGCAAACAGGTCGGCCGTCTGCTGGCGCGCAAGGCGGCCCGATTCACCGACGCCGAGGCCGTGGTGCGGCCCATTCTGGAGGCAGTCCGTAAGCGCGGCGACCGCGCGCTGATGGAGTACGCGCGGCAGTTCGACCACCTGGAGCGCAAGAGCGTGCGCGTGCCGCGGGCCGAACTTGGGGCCGCGCGCGAGGCGCTGTCGCCGGAATTCCGTGCCGCGGTGGAGACCGCCGCCGGCAACATCCGCGCCTACGCCGAGCGCCAGATGCCGCGAGAGTGGACCGCGCAAACCAGGGCGGGATTGAAACTCGGGCAGATCGTGCGTCCGCTCGACACCGTGGCGGCCTACATCCCGGCGGGGCGGTATCCGCTGCCCTCCACGGTGATGATGACGGCGATTCCGGCGCTGGTGGCAGGCGTGCCGAACGTCTGCATCGCCTGTCCCAAGGCGGTGGGCGAGGTGTTCGGCACGGCGGACCTGCTGGGGGTAAGCCAGGTATTCCAGATGGGCGGCGCGCAGGCCATCGCGGCGTTCGCCTTCGGCACGCGCACCGTGCCGCGCGCCGACCGTATCGTCGGCCCGGGCAACATCTATGTGGCGGCCGCCAAGAAATTGCTGGCGGGCGAAACCGGCATCGATTTTATCGCCGGGCCGACGGAGATTCTCATTATTGCGGGCGATGGCGATGCCCGCCATTACGCGGCCGATATGCTGGCGCAGGCGGAGCACGATGTGGACGCCTCGGCCATCCTGCTGACTGCGTCGAAGCGCCTGGCGCTGGCGGTAGCGAGCGAAGTGGAGCGCCAACTGCAGGGACTGCCGACGGCCGCCGTTGCCGCCAAAGCGATAGCCAGGAACTCGGCCATCATTCTGGTGAGTTCCGCGGAAGAAGCGCTGGAGATTTCCAATCGTTTCGCTCCCGAGCACCTGAGTATTCCCGACGTCTCGCTGCTGCCCGGCGTGCTACATGCCGGCAGCGTCTTTGTCGGCCCCTACAGCCCCGAGGCGGCGGGCGACTACGCATCCGGCCCCAATCACGTGCTGCCCACCAGCGGCGCCGCCCGGCAGCGCGGCGGACTCTCCGTCACCGATTACCTGAAGGTGATCTCGGTGCAGGAATTGACCCAGGCAGCGCTTCGCAAACTGGCCCCGTCCATTACCACACTGGCGCGCGCCGAAGGCCTGGAAGCCCACGCCAGAAGCGTGGAGGTGCGGGTATGAAGTGGCATAAGGCTCCGCCTTGTGCATCCGGGCGCAACCCGGAGACGAGTCCGAGCTTCGCTCGGATGGACAAGGCAGAGCCTTATCCCACGCCGGAGGACTTATGGCCAATCTAAAGCTTCCCAAGGGCGCCATCAAGCCGCGGCCCGCGGTGCTGGCGATGGCGCCCTACTCGCCGCCCACCGGGGGACGCGCCGGTAAGCTGCGCCTCGATTTCAACGAGAACACCGTGGGCTGCTCGCCCAAGGTCATCGAGTTCCTCAAGGCCAATCTATCCGCCGCGGACCTCGCGGTCTACCCGGAGTACACCGCCGCCAAGCAAGCCATCGCGCGCTACTTTCGCGTGTCTCCGGACCAGTTCGTTTTTACCAACGGCACCGACGAGGCCATACAGGTTTTCATCAATACCTACATCGACGATGGGCAGGAAGTGCTGGTGCTCAAGCCGGCCTACGCGATGTACCGCTTCTATGCCGAAGTCGCCGGAGCCAAGGTCATCGAAGTCGCTTACCCGCAACCGTCGATGGAGTTCCCGCTGCAGCAGGTGCTGGACGCCATCACGCCGCAGACCCGCGCCGTAATTCTCTCCAATCCGAATAACCCGACCGGCACCGGCCTGAGCCTGCTGGCCATCGAGCGCATTCTGGCGCGCGCGAAAAAGGCCGTCGTCATGGTGGACGAAGCCTACTACGAATTCAGCGGCGTCACCGCCCTCACGGAAATCGAGCGCGTGCCAAACCTCTTCGTCTGCCGCACTTTTTCCAAGGTGTTCGGTATGGCGGGCATGCGCCTGGGATGCCTGTTCGCGCATCCGGCCAACATCCAATACCTGCACAAAGCCCAGTCGCCTTACAGCGTCAATTCGCTGGCCGTGATGGCCGCGCAGGCCGCGGTGGCCGACACCTCATACGTCGAGAACTACGTCGCCGAAGTGCTGGCCGCGCGCGAACTGCTCTCGCTCGGTCTGGAGAAACTGGGCATCGCCTATGTGCCCAGCTCGGCTAACTTCGTACTCGGCCATTTCGGCAAACGCGCTCTGGAAGTGCGCGACCGCCTGCGCGGGCAGGCCATCCTGGTGCGGGACCGCAGTTACGAAGCGTCAGGATGCGTGCGCATCACCGTGGGCACGCGCGCGCAAACGCGCCGCCTGCTGGCCGCGCTGGAAGAAATCTGGAACTCATGAATCAGCCTCTGATCGTTTTCGACATGGACGGCGTCCTGGTGGACGTGACCGAGAGTTACCGGGAGACCATCGCCCAAACTGTCAAGCACTTCACCGGCGTCAGCCTGACTCGCGAACAAATTCAGGATTGCAAGAACCAGGGCGGCTGGAACGACGATTGGAGGCTCACCCACCACCTCATCAAAGCGGCCGGCACGGAGGTCCCTTTCGAAACCGCCAGGGATTACTTTCAATCCATCTTTCTGGGGAACGGCGAGGGCGGACTGATCCTGCGCGAAGAATGGGTGGCGCGTCCCGGCATGCTGGAAGACCTCAACCGGCAATTTCAGTTTGCGGTGTTCACGGGACGTCCCAAAGACGAGGCCGAACTCACCTTGAACCGCTTCGCCGGCGGCGTGGTCTTCCATCCGGTCATCGGCATGTACGAGGTGAAGAATCGCAAGCCGCATCCCGAGGGTCTGCTGCGTATCATCGAGGCGAACCCCGGCCGCAAGATCTATTACATTGGCGATACGGTGGATGACGCGCGCTGCGCGCGCGCCGCCGAGGTTCCCTTCATCGGCATCGCCGCGCCTGCCAACCCGCGCTACGTCGACCTGGTCTTCCTCTTCCAGGAGGAAGGCGCCTGGGCCATCATCGACGACATCAACGTTCTGCCGGAGGTCTTTGCCCAGTGAGAACCAGCTCAATGAGAACCAGCCCAGTGAGTACCAGCCGAATGAGAACCGCGAAGATCCGACGCGACACCAAGGAGACGCGGATTTCCGGAGCCCTGAAAATTGAAGGCCGCGGCCGGTATGACATTTCCACCGGAATCCGGTTCCTCGACCACATGCTGGAGTTGTTCGCCAAACACGGCGGGTTCGACCTCACCCTGAAGGCTGAGGGCGATCTGGACGTGGACCAGCATCACACCGTGGAAGACACGGGGATCGTGCTCGGCCAGTTGTTCGCGAAAGCGCTGGGCGACCGTAAGGGCATCAACCGCGCCGGCTATTTTATCCTGCCGATGGACGAGACCCTCGCCATGGTGGCGGTGGATCTTGGCGGACGGCCGGCCCTGGTCTACAAGGATCTGGTCAAGGTGCGCCTGGTGGGCGATCTGCAAAGCGAGCTGGCCGAAGATTTCTTCGGCGGTTTCGTGCAACATGCCGGCGCCAACCTGCATGCCAAAGTGCTGTACGGCCGAAGCAACCACCACAAGCTGGAAGCCATCTTCAAGTGCTTCGCGCGCGCCATGAAGTTTGCCTGCTCCAAGGACGCGCGCCTGAAGGATCAGCTGCCCTCCACCAAGGGGCTGTTATGATTGCCATCTTCGACTACGGCGCCGGCAACCTGCGCAGCGTGCAGAACACGCTAGGCGAGCTGGGGTGCGAGTACACCCTGGTGCGCGATGCGGCGGGATTGCAGGCGGCCAGCAAGATTCTGCTCCCCGGGGTGGGCCATTTTGGCCAGATGATGCGCGCGCTGGATTCTCTCGGCGTGCGCGAGACCTTGACCGCGCGCATTCAGGGCGGCGTGCCTTTTCTCGGCATCTGCCTGGGCATGCAGGCGTTGTTCGAGAGCAGCGAAGAGGCTCCGGAAGTTCGCGGCCTGGGCATCTACCCCGGGGCCGTGCGGCGCTTTCCACTGGATGCGCGGGTACCTCACATGGGCTGGAACGAGCTCGCGGTGCGCCCCGGTTCGAAGCTCGTGCGCGATCTCAACGCCCGGCCCTACGTGTACTTCGCGCACAGCTATTACGTGCCTGAAAGCCCGCGTGCCAGCGCCACCTGCACGTACGAACTGACGTACACGGCGGCGCTGGAGAGCGGCAACGTGTACGGCGTGCAGTTCCACCCCGAGAAATCAGGGGCGGTGGGGCTGAAGATTGTGCGGAACTTTTTGGAGATGGCATGACTGCCCGGTGGGATAAGCCTCCGGCTTGTCCATCCGAGCGTAGCTCGGATGTCCGAGCCGCGCTCGGATGCACAAGGCTGCCCAGCGGGCACCCACTTATGCCACTAAGAGGCCACCATGCTAGCTAAACGCATCATCCCCTGTCTCGATGTCACCGGCGGGCGCGTCGTCAAGGGCGTCAATTTCGTCAACCTGCGCGATGCGGGCGACCCGGTGGAACTCGCCGAGCGCTACAACCGCGACGGCGCCGACGAGCTTGTCTTCCTCGACATCACCGCCTCTAGCGACGCCCGCGAAATCATGGCCGACGTGGTGGCGCGCACGGCGCGCAAGGTCTTTATCCCGCTGGCCGTGGGCGGCGGCATCCGGTCCGTGGCCGACGCGCGCCGCATCCTCATGTCCGGCGCAGACAAAGTGACCGTGAACACGGCCGCCGTGCGCCGTCCCGAGCTGATCACCGAACTGAGCAACGAATTCGGCGCGCAGGCCGTCGTGCTGGCCATCGACGCCCGCCGCCATTCGCCCGGCGGATGGCACGTCTATACGCGGGGCGGGCGCGACGACGAAGGAATCGACGCCGTGGCGTGGGCCGCGCGTGGTGAATCGCTCGGCGCCGGCGAGGTACTGCTCACCTCCATGGATACCGATGGCGTGCAGGACGGGTTCGATTGCGGTCTCACGCAGGCCGTTTCGCGCGCCACCCATATTCCCATCATCGCGAGCGGCGGGGCGGGGAAGCCGGAACACTTCGTCAAGGTGCTCACCGAGGGCTGCGCCGACGCGGCGCTTGCCGCCTCCATTTTCCATTACGGAACCTACACGGTGAATCAACTCAAGGAAGAGCTCGACAAACACGGTATCGCGGTGCGGGTGACGGCATGATCGTCCCTTGTATCGATCTGATGGACGGCAAAGTGGTGCAGTTAGTCCAGGGCCGCGAGAAGGCCCTGGAGGGCGATAGCCCGGACGAGATGCTGCGCAAATTCGCCGCGTTTCCCGAAATCCAGGTGATCGATCTGGACGCCGCCCTTGGCCGCGGATCGAATGACGAACTGGTGCGCATGCTGGCGGCGAAAGCCGTCTGCCGCGTGGGCGGCGGCGTGCGCAGCGTGGAGCGCGCGCGCACCTTGCTGGCACAGGGAGCGCACCGTGTGATTGTCGGCACCAGCGCGTTCACCAAAACCGGAATCAACCAGGAACTGCTCTGCGCGCTGCGCGACGAGGTGGGGCGCGAGCGATTGACCATCGCGCTCGATTCCAAAGACGGCCGCATTGTGGTGAAAGGCTGGCAGGAGACCACGGGATTCACCGCCGAAGAGGTGCTGGCGTCGCTTGAACCCTACTGTTCCGGCTTCCTCTGCACCTATGTCGATAAGGAAGGCATGATGCAGGGCACGGACCTGGCATGGTTCCGCCGTCTGCGCAACGCCACCGGGCTCGATATCACGGCGGCCGGCGGCATCACGACCCTGGAAGAGGTCAAGGCGCTGCTCGCCATGAAGATCGATGCGGCGCTCGGCATGGCGATCTACACGGGGCGTCTCAAGCTGGAAGATCTGGCCGCGCTGGGGTAAGGCGCGCGCTAGGAATTGGCAGGCGAAACCGCCTGCCCCACCACTGCGAACCACGGCCTTG
>PLDO01000306.1 GCA_003136215.1 Bryobacterales bacterium | reverse complement strand
CGCAGGATGAACGGCACCGGCCGGGCCAATTGCTTCAGCGCCGCCAGGTAGGTGTCGGCAATCCAGTCCATCTTCTGTTTTGCCGTCAACGGCTCCATGCGCTCGCCGGCGGTGGTCCCCAGGCCGGTGAGCATGGGATAGGTGGCGAATAGGGCCTTGATGGCCTCGCGCTGGTAATCGCGGACCAGCGGCGAGTCGAAGGCGGCCGCCGGAACTTTGTGCTGTTGGGCGAAAGCGCGCGACACGTGGATGTTCCAGGTGACCAGGTAGGTGTCCAGTCCCCGGTCGGCGGCCATCTGGAACAGTTGACGGAAGAACGCGATGTTGCTGTCGAGTTCGGCCGCCGGCACGTCCGCCGCCTCGGGATACTTGGGGATGCGCACCATGCGGCCGTACGGATGGGCGCTCCAGAAGGTGATGGCGTTGTACCGGTTGCGCGCCGCCATGTCCAGGAACTTGCGCCAGTAATCCATGCTCCAGAACCACTGGTTGTTGGCCAGGTCCTCTTCGGACAGATAGCCGGTGCCGGGCAAGGGGACGTTGAACTTGAGGGCGCGGACGGGGAGCGAGGGCTGCTCCTCCTTGTCAAGCACCTGGGCAGTAAGTTCCAGTTGCTCGGCGAAATCGAGCGCCCCGTACATGGCGCCGCGCGCGTCGCCGCCAGTGACTGCGTAACCGCCGGAGACCGCGCGGATACGAAACGCTTCAGGCTTCAGTTCCTTCGCCACGGAGATCGCGATGCGTCCCAGGGAACGCCCGCCGGCGGCGCTGCGAATCGCGGCGGCGCCGAATTCGCCCATTGGACCGGGAACCTCGTTGGTAACTTCAGTCGCGGCAGCCGCCGTGAATGCCAGCAGCAAACACATGCCGCCGGCAACTGGAACCGAGCGCCTCATTGGATACCTCCGGGCCGGAAAATCGCCTATCGCCATGATATCGACATGATACACTCTGCTCATCGGAAAGGACCCCGATACGATCCGGCAAATCACCTTCGGCCTGCTTTGGGCAGCGGTCTCCTGCGCGCAGCCGCTCGCACTGCGCGGGATCACGCATGTCGCATTGCGTATCGCCGACCTGCCTGCGTCGGCAGCCTTCTACCAGCGTCTGGGCTTCGAGCAGGCGTTTCGTTTCGACGATTCCGGCGCCACCGTTGTGGACTTCCGGAAGATCAACGACCACCAGTTCATCGAGTTGTACCCGCGCACCGCCGATTCCCAGCCGCTCGGCCTGATGCACATCTGCTTCGAGTCCGAAGACCTCGCGGCGTTGCGCGCCGAATATCTGAAGCGGAATCTGCAGCCGACTCCCGTCAACCAGGCGCGCGCCGGCAATCTGCTCTTCTCCATTCACGACCCGGAAGGGCAGGTGCTCGAATTCCTGCAATATCTGCCGGGGTCGCTCCATTTCGAAGATCGCGGCCTTCATCTGGGTGAGCGCCGCATCTCCGAGCGCCTGGTGCGGGCCGTGGCGAACGTCCGCTCCGTGGCTGCCGCGCGCGCATTTTACTCGGGAACGCTCGGCTTCGAGGATCACGGAGGCGGCCGGCTGATCATTCCGGGGAATTCCGGGGAGGAAGTGGAACTCCAGGAGACGCCGGCCGAGGCCCGGCCGCGCATTGTATTCGCGGTGCCGGACGTGGCGCGAGCCACGGAAGAACTGCGCCGCCGCGGCCTGGCGCCGGTGGCGTCAGAGGGCGCGGTCCAAGTGGTCGATCCGGATGGCGCAGTGATTGTTTTTGCAGCGGAAGCAGCGCCCGGATGGACGAGCGTGGCCGATCGCCTGATCGGCACCGCGGCGGAATCTTATCCGTTCAACTGGGGCGAGGGCGTCCAGATGATGGGGCTCATGAAGGCCGCCCGCGCGGCGTACGACGCGCGATATATCGACTTCGTGGAGAAATGGGCGCGGACCTACGAAGCTCAGGATGTCCCGACGCTGCTCGATATCGGGCCATCCGTTCCCAACCCGGCGCGCCGCGCATACTGCGGCCACTGGAGCCCGGCGAGCGCGGTCCTCTATCTCTATCGGGAGCGGCGCAAGCCGGAGCACCTGAACCTGGCGCGGGACGTCGCCCGGTTCATCGAAACCGGCGCGGAGCGCAGTCCGGAAGGCGGCCTCGGGCATTGGCAGGGAAGCCACCAGCTCTGGGTCGACACCTTGTATATGGCGTGCCCGCTGCTCGCGGGCTTGGGCCGGACCGAGCGCCGTCCCGCCTACATCCAGGATGCCGCCAATCAGATCGTGATCTATGCGCGCCACCTCCAGGACGAAAAAACCGGGCTCTTCTACCACATGTGGGACTGGCAGACCGGCACGCATTCCGAGGGCTTCTGGGGCCGGGGAGACGGCTGGGTGCTGATGTCGCTGGCGGAGACCATGGAGGTCATGGACCCGCGCGACAAGCAATACCAGGAATTGGCCGTCATCGCGCGGAGCCTGGCCAAAGGTCTGGGGTCCACGCAGGATGCCGGCGGACTCTGGCACACCGTCCTCGACGACGTCGGGAGCTACCCGGAATGCTCGGCCACGGCGATGTTCTCTTATGGCATGCTCAAGCTCGTGCGCCTACACGTCCTGCCTGCCGCCTACAATGCCCCGGCGCTCAAAGCCTGGCGAGCGATTAACGACCGGTACGTCAGGGACGGCCTGGTTGTCGGCGTGTCCGCCGGCACCGACCCGAAAGGAGCCGACGCCTATCGCAGCAAGCCGGTGGGCACGGAAACATGGGGCACGGGCGCCTACCTGCTGGCAGCCAGCGAAGTGGCTCGAAATCCGAAGTGACAATGCCATGACCGACTTCTGGAAAGACGATGCGGAACTATTCGCCCTGGCTCGCGGCGAGCTTTTCACTGCCGTGGTCGGGGACGTCATGGACAAGCTGGGGTTCCAGCATCAGTTCCTGCCGCCGGCCATCCACCCGCTGGAGCGCAGCATGGTGACCATCGGGAGGGCCATGACTGTGCTCGAGGCCGATTTCTTCGAGGAAGCCGCCGGCGCAAGTCGCAATCCGCTTTCCGGCCGGCCGTTCGGTTTGATGCTGGACGCTTTGGACGACCTCAAACCCAATGAAGTCTACATCTGCACGGGAGGCTCCCCACGCTACGCGCTATGGGGAGAACTGATGAGCGCCCGCGCCATCCATTGCGGCGCCGCGGGCGTAGTAGTGGACGGCTATTCCCGCGATACCAGGGGTATCCTGCAACTCGGGTTCCCCTGCTTCTCCCATGGATCCTATGCCCAGGACCAGGGCCCTCGCGGGAAGGTGGTGGACTACCGCGTGCCGATCGAAATGGCGGGTACGCGCATCGGTCCCGGCGATATCGTCTTCGGCGACCTGGATGGCGTCTGCATTGTTCCCCGGGAAGTGGAGCGGGACGTGTTTCGAGGAGCGTTCGAAAAGGCCCGTGGGGAGAAAACCGTCAGGAAGGCCCTGGAGCAGGGAATGCCGGCTCGCGAAGCGTTCGAGAAATTTGGCATTCTCTAACGAGGACACAAGCGGACCAAGCCCGCTGGCCGCCGGTGCCGGTTGTTAACGGAACCGTTGTGCGCCCTGGCGGTACCACTGAATGGTGGCGGCGAGTCCCTCCGGTAAGGTGGTCCGCGCCCGAAATCCGAAGCACTGTTCCGCGCGGGTGGTGTCCAGGCAGCGCCGCGGTTGACCATTCGGCTGGCTCGCATCCCACACGATGCCGCCTTCATAACCGCAGAGGCGGGCGATGGTTTCCGCCAGATCGCGGATGGAGATTTCTTCCGCGGTCCCCAAGTTGACGGGTTCGGCGCCGTCGTATCTTTCGGCCGCCAGGACAAGGCCTTCCGCGGCATCGGCGGCGTAAAGAAAAGCGCGTGTAGCGGAGCCATCACCCCAGCACACGATGTCCCTGGAGCCGTTCTGCCCGGCTTCGATGCACTTGCGAATCAGTGCCGGGATCACGTGGGACGTTTGCAGATCGAAGTTGTCGCGCGGGCCGTAGAGATTCACCGGGAGCAGGTAGATGGCATTCATGCCGTACTGCTGGCGGTAGGCTTGACACTGCACCAGCAAAGCTTTTTTCGCAATTCCGTAGGGGGCGTTGGTCTCTTCCGGGTAGCCATCCCAGAGCGCCTCCTCGCGAAAGGGCACTGGCGTGAACTTCGGATAGGAACAAGTGGTTCCCACCACGATCGTCTTCTCCACCGGATTGCGCCGGGCATATTCGATCAACTGGATGCCCATGATGGCGTTGTCGTAGAAGAAGCGCCCCGGATTATTGCGGTTGGCGCCGATGCCGCCAACCACGGCGGCAAGATGGAACAAGACTTCGGGACGCGCATCGGCGAACATGCGCTCCATGCCGGAGGTGGTAGTTAAGTCGTAATCCTCGCGGCGGGGGACGAAGATCTCCCGGCAACCGCGCTGTTCGAGCGCCTGCACCAGGAAGGACCCGAGGAAGCCGGCGCCACCCGTAACGCAAATCTTTTTCCCGAGCAACGGAGAGGGATCGCTCATTACGATATTCAGAGCACAAAGCCGGACGCCGACGCATCCCGATGGAACATCTTGACGGTATCGAGCGAATACTCGTGGAGGTCTTTTCCGGCGAGCGTAAGCTTCTGCAAAATATCGTTCGTCACCGTGATGATGTGACAGCCGATTGCGTCGGCTTGAAACACGTTCAGGAGTTCGCGAGGGCTCGCCCAAATCAGTTCTTGGTTGGGGTGAGGCCGCATGATTTCGAGCGCGGCCTGCATCAACGGCAGCGGGTCGAAGCCGGTGTCGGCAATCCTGCCGGCGAAGACGGAGATGCAGGAGGGAGGGCCGCCGGCCAATGCGGCGCTGATCTCACGAACCTGATCGAGCGGCATGATGGCGGTTACGTTCAGCTTGACGCCCGACTGGGAGAGGCGCCGGACCAATTCGGCCGAACTCTGCGCCCTAGTATTCGTGACCGGGATCTTGACGTAGACATTGGGGCCCCAAGCGGCGATTTTCCGGGCCTGGCGCTCCATCTCGGTGAAGTCGTCGGCGAAGACCTCGAATGAGATCGGGCGGTCTGGTATGGCTTCCAGAATGTCGCGCGCAAAGGCCTCGTAGGCGGCGATTCCCGCCTTCCGCATCAGCGTTGGGTTGGTAGTGAATCCGCGGATGTAAGGCTGGGCGTACAGCTGAAGCATGGCGGCCTTTTCGGCGCCATCGGCAAAGATTTTGATCTTCAGTTCCGGAACCACCATTAACAGCGTAAGTATAACTCATGACAAGCAACTGCCAGCCGCGGCGGTCACGCGCACGCAACAGACCCCGCATGTCATGTCCCGCCTGGAACAGTGCGTTGGCGGCGAACCCCGCTTCCGCGATACCATCGGAAAAATGCGCTTCCCATTGCTTCTGCTCGCCGCGGTATGGCTGCCGCTCTGCCCCGCGCAAACGGTGCCCACTCCGGAATCGGTGCTGGGACACAAGCCGGGCGACGATTTCTACCTGGCGAACTACCAGGAATCGCGCGACTACTTTCGCCGCCTCGCCGCCGCCAGCAACCGGATCAAGCTGATCACCGTGGGCAAAACCACGCGCGGGCTGGACTGGGAAATCGCCATCATTTCGTCGCCGGCGAACCTGGCGGCGCTGGACCGCAATAAGCTGATCTCGCAACGCCTGGCTCACGGACGCGGCCTCGACGACGCGGCGGCGCACCTGCTGGCGCGCGAAGGCAAAGCCATCGTGCATATCGATGGCGGGCTGCATTCCACCGAAGTCGCGGGCGCGCAGCAATCCATTCTGCTGGCATACAAACTGGTTTCTACGCAGGGCGATCCCGATATCGACGCCATTCTGGACAACGTCATCCTCATGCTGTGGCCCACGCTCAACCCGGACGGGCAGGAAGAAGTGGTTTCCTGGTATCGCAAGAATCTGGGCACGCCGTTCGAAGTCTCGCCGCTGCCCGATCTCTACCAGGAGTACGTGGGGCACGATAACAACCGCGACGGCTACATGAACAACATGCTGGAATCGCGCAACGTGACGCGCACGGAACTGGAATGGGATCCGGTGATTTTCTACTGCCATCACCAGACGGCCCCGTTTCCCACGCGCATCTTCATTCCGCCCTTCACCGAACCGATTTCGAGCAACATACACCCGCTGATGGCGCGCTGGCTGAACGTGCTCGGCATCGATATGGCCGCCTGGCTGGACGAACACGGCATGCCCGGCGCGGTGCACCGCGTGGGCTTCGACAACTGGTATCCGGGCTTTCTGGATTTCACTCACATTTTCCGCAATTCCATATCGTTCTTTACCGAGACCGCGCTCTATTCCTACGCCACGCCGCACTTCTACACGGTCAACGATTTTCCGAAGGACCGGCAGGGTCTGCGCAGCGAGATCTTCTATTCCAGCCCGTGGAAGGGCGGATGGTGGCGGCTGGGCGACGCCGTGCGCTACATGCTGGGCGCCTCNNTTCCGCCAGGAACCGCCGTACGCCTACGTGATTCCGCGGGAGCAGCGCGACGCTCCGACGGCCGCCATATTGATCGACAAGCTACTCACCAACGGGATTGAAGTCCACCAGGCGGCGCAGCCCTTCGCCGCCAACGGACGCGAGTATGCCAACGCCTGGGTGGTGCTGATGGATCAGCCGTTTTCGCCGCTGGTCAAGGAACTCTTCGAGCCGCAGCAGTGGCCCGACCTGCGCACCACGCCCAACGGCCCGCCCATACGGCCCTACGATGTGGCGGGCTGGACCCTCCCCATGCAGATGGGCGTGGAAGTGGCCGCCGTGCTGCAGCCGGTCACCGCGCAGCAGCGCGCCGTGCTGCGGCCCATCGATGCCGCCACACCGCCGCCGGGCGCAGTGCAGGGTAGCGGCACAATCTTTACGCTCAGCCGCAACAGCAACGCCAGTTTCCAGGCGCTCAACGAAGCCCTGGCAGCGGGAGGGCAGGCGAGCTTTGCCAAAGGCGACATCGTCCTTTCCGGCCTGGACGCCGCGCGCGCCGCGGCGCTGGCGCGCAAACACGCCGTGGCCCTGCAGGCAGTGGCCAAAGCTCCCGCCGATGCCGCCGCCATCAAGAAGCCGCGCGTCGGACTGTACCGCCCCTGGGCGTCTTCCATCGACGAAGGCTGGACGCGCTGGATCCTCGAGGAGTACGGCTTCGCGCCGATTACGCTGCGCAATGGCGATGTACAGGCCGGCCATCTGCGGGAGCGCTTCGACACAATTCTGATCGCCGATTCCAGCCAGCGCTCGATTATGGAAGGCTATGCGCCCGGCACCATTCCGGGCGAGTACGCGGGCGGCATCGGCGAGCCGGGGGCCGAGGCGCTGCGCAACTTCGTGCGCGAGGGCGGGACGCTGATCGCGTTTAACAACGCCAGCCAGTTCGCCATAGAGCAGTTCCACCTTCCGGTGACCAACTTATTGGGCAGCCTCACGGCGGAGCAGTTCTACTGCTCCGGCTCGCTCTTGCGGGTGGAATTGCGCGATACCGCTCACGCCGCCGTGCAGGGGCTGCCGCGCGAGCCCATCGTGATGTTCGAACGCGGTCCGGCGTTTGAGACCAGGAGCGGATTCCGCGGCGCCGTGCTGGCAAGTTATCCGCGCGACCGCAATCCGCTGGAGAGCGGCTACCTGCTGCACCCCGAGCGTATTCAGGGCAAGGCGGCCGCGCTCGAAGTCTTCTACGGCGAGGGGCGCGTGTACCTGTTCGGATTCCGTCCGCAGTGGCGCGGGCAATCGCACGGCACCTACAAGTTCTTCTTCAATGCAATCTACGATTCGCCCGCGTCCGCCAAGCCGACTGCCGCGCTGCGCGCGACGGTAGCGGCGGCCAATCCGCAGCAGGAGAGTTGGCGCGCCGTAGTGGCCAAAGTCCGCGCGGATCTGGCGGCGATCCTGCAACAGAACCGGGCGTTTTTCGCCGCCAAAGGACAAGCCGCCGTGGACGAACGCGCCAAGCTGAACCTGGCGGTGGACCAGTTCGAGCGCGACCGCATTCAGGAAGTGCAGGACACCGCCGCGGGGTTCGATGACGCCGGGCGGCGGAAGGCCGGCGACATGGTGCGCGCCATGCGCCGCGCCGCCGCCGAGTTGCGCACCAAGGAAATCGAAGCGGCGGTGGACGCCGATGGGCTGGCGGAGCGCTACGGCATCGAGTAGCCAGGCTGCTACGCTGCCCGCTACTTGCCTTTCGCCTGGAAGAGAAGTGGGGCCAGGTCCGTGAGGTTCTGCCGCCACAGCGGCCAGACGTGGCCGATGTCGGGGATTTCGAGATAAGTGAGCTTGACGTCCTGCGCGTTCAGCCAGTCGTGGAACTGCCGGTTCACGCCCACCAGGTTGTCGGCGTTGCCGCAGGCGACCCAGAGCAGGCGGATCTGGGAGTTGGCCTTGGCGTCGAGCTGCGGGAAGTTTCTGGGCATCGCCTGGGGGTCGATGGTCGAAGGCCCACCCCGTCCGCCGCGCCCTGCCCCG
This sequence comes from Bryobacterales bacterium, assembly GCA_003136215.1. Taxonomy (GTDB): domain Bacteria; phylum Acidobacteriota; class Terriglobia; order Bryobacterales; family Bryobacteraceae; genus Solibacter. Next base: position 6,110 of record PLDO01000306.1, on the reverse strand, counting down.
GCGGGCGGCGCTCCCGGGGCCGCCGCGCCCCGCGCCCCCGGCCACATGACGTAAGCGCCGCTGAAGGAGCCGATCCAGGCGAACTTGTCCAGGTGATTGAGGCCCACAAAGGTCGCCTCGGCGCCGCCCATCGACAGGCCGGCGATGGCGCGCTGCTCGCGGTCCCGGGTCACGTTGTACGCCTTTTCCACTTGCGGCATCACTTCTTCCACCACCGTGCGGGCGTACGCCGGGATCATGTCGGGGCCCATGGCGGCGCCAGGTCCGCCGGAGTTGCCGTACCCCAGCGGATTCACCATGATCATCGGCTTAGCCTTGCCCTGCGCGATCAGGTTATCCAGTATCACGTTGGCCGCCCCGGTGGCGATCCACGAACCGGCTTCGTCGCCCAGACCGTGCAACAGGTAGAGCACCGGGTACGCCTCCTTGCGCTTCGGGTCGTAGCCGGCGGGCGTGTACACCCAGTAGTCGCGATCGTCGCCGGCCACCGCCGAATGGTAGAAATGCCGGGTGACTGCGCCCCGCGCCACGCCGGGCGCGGGCTCCCAACTGACCGCGCCGGGAACATGCACCAGGCTCGACCCGGCGCTCCCGTAGGAGGTCTTGAACAGCGGGTTGGCCGGATCGTTGAGGGTAATGCCGTCGGCGGAAAACGAATAAGTGTAAATGTCGGGCTTCAGGGTGTCGGTGGTGGCACTCCAGACGCCCTGTTCATCCTTCTGCATGGCGAGGCGCGGGCCCATGCCGGTGACGAACACCTCCTTGGCATTGGGAGCGCGCAGACGGAAGGTAATCTTGCCGTCGGCGGAAACCTCCGGCGACTTTACGGGGGGAGCGCCGCGGCCGGGCGCTTGCGCCGCGGCTGTCCACGCGGCGCTGAGTATCAAAATCGCGGTCTTGAATTTCACTGGATGCTCCGCCACCAGCGTGTACGGATATGGAGCGGGTTGTCAACCCGAGCCTACAGCGCCTGCTTGACCGCCGACAGCAGATCGGCTTCCGGGGTGAAGCCTTCGAAGCGCTTCACCTGCCTGCCGCTGCGGTCGAAAACCAGCGTAACCGGCAATTGATCCAGGTTGTATTGCTTATTGAGCGCCTCGCCCCCCAGGCCCACGGGGTAATCCATCGGGTGCTTTTTGAGGAAGGGTTGGACGCGTCCGGCGCCCTCCTCGTCCATCGAGATGCCGAGAACGGCGACGCCCCGCCCGGCGTAGTCCTTGTGCAATTTGTTGAAGCTCGGGATCTCCTGAATACATGGCACGCACCACGTCGCCCAGAAGTTCACTACGACGACTTTGCCGGAAAGCGCGCCGGTATCCACGTTGCCGCCATCCAGTTTCGAAGCCTGGGGCAGGGAAGAGGATGCCGCGGCGGGCACCGCCGGCGCGGCGGGGGGCGCCGGCTTGTTCAAAAACGCCAGGTATTCCGCCGGATCTCCGGTGGAGCCGGGGAATTCGGCGAGCACCTTCTCGTCGGCATCGACGATGGCGTAATAAGGAATCGCCACTGTATGGAATCTGTCCAGTTCCACCTTCTGGTTGGCTTCGGACTCCGCGTCGGTGCCGTCCGTGTACAGTTCGACCAGCACGAAATTCTTCATCGCCGCCGCGATCTCCGGCCGGGTGAACATGTTGGCCTTCATCCAGTGACAGTTAGTGCAGGCGTAGCCGGTGAAGTTGACCAGCACCAGCTTGCCTTCGCGGCGCGCGCGTTCGAGCGCCTCGCGATACTGATTCTTCATCCACGCGAGGCTGCTTTCGCCCCCAGACCCGCCGCCGCCCACCGATTGCGTCCCCAAGGGGACATAGGCGTCCAGATCGCCCAACCTGCCGCCGAACATGCCGGGCAGCAGGCTGATGGCGAAGATCGCGAATGCCATGCCGGTCAGCAGGCGCCCGAGCCCTATGTGCTCGTCCGGCTTGATGCCTTCCAGCCGCAGGAAGCCCAGCAGATAAAGCCCGGCCATGCCAAACAGCACCACCCACGCCGCAAGGTACCGTTCCCGCGTCAGCCAACCGAGTTGCAGCACCTGGTCCAGGCTGCTCAGATATTTCAGGCTCGCCGCCAGGATGACGAAGCCCATCACCACCTTGATGCGCGCCATCCAACCCCCGCTGCGCGGCATGCGTTGCAGGTACGAGGGGAAGACAGCCAGCAGAAAGAACGGTAGCGCCAGGCCGGTGGCGAAGCTGACCATGCCCATCAACGGCCGCGTCTTGCCGCCCGATACCGACGCCGCCAGCAAGGTGCCCACGAACGGTCCCACGCAGGCGAAAGAGGCCAGTGAGAACGTCAGACCCATCAGCAGGCTGCCGAGGAAGCCGCCCTGGTTCGACGACTGGTGCAGACGCGTGAGGATCACCGACGGAATGGTGATCTCGAAGGCCCCCAGCAGGCTCAACCCGAAGGCAATGAAGAGGGCCGAAATGAACGCGTTGACCCACGGGTTGGACCCCAGCGTGACGATGCCGAACGGCCCCAGGATCGCCGTCGTGGCCAGGCCGAGGCCGCTGAACAGCACGACGATTCCCAGGCAGAAGACCAGCGCCTGCGCGATGCTCTCGCGCCGCCCCCCGGATTGCCGGTTGAGGAAGTAGGACATGGTGATGGGGATCATCGGGAACACGCAGGGCGTGAAGATGGCGGCCAGGCCGAAACCGAAGGCCACGGCGAGAAACGAAAGCAGCCCTTCCGCCGGCGCTGCCGCGGTGGACGCTCCAGCCGGACCTGGCGTGGCGGGCTCGGAGTACCCGGCTGGAATGATCACGGCCGTAGGCCCCGCCGCCGGGTCCACCGTCAACGTGGCGGCGCCGGTCCACTTCGATGGTACGCACATCTTGGGATTACAGGTCTGGTAGCGGGCGGAGAAAGAGAGTTCCGCCGCGCCGGCGGGCGCGTCCTTCTTCAGTTCCAACTCCAGCAGGAACGTGACGTCGCCCTCGTAGGTCTCGGTGTCGGAGTTGAAATTGGCGTCGAAGGCGCGCCTTGGCGGGGGTTCGAGCGCGCGAAACCTTTCGATCGCCGGGCTCGGCGCCAGTTGGATCTTAGTCGGACTCGCCGCCGGCGTGGACATGGAATACAGGTGCCAGCCATCGTCGATGTGGCCGGCCATGCGCACCAGCACCTTGCCGCCCGGAGGCGCCGCCGGCGGATCCACGCTGAGCTTCCAGCTGACGTGCCGATCCTGCGCAAACAGCCCGCAGGCGAGAAGGAATAGTCCGAAGGTTGCCGGCCTCATGCGATGTCTGATCTTACAGTGATTCTACCAGGGAAGGCGCGTGGCCCACCTTGGACGGGTGCGCGGGACAGACTTGGAGGGTCGCGCCGCCCTACTCCTTCTCGAAGCAGCCGACCAGCTCTTCGAAGTGGCGCCGTCGCCGAACACGCTGAAGCGGTGTTTCACCGGGGGCGTCTGGGCCATCGGGCCGCCCATGCCTGAGTAATCGCCACTGCTCTCGATCATGGTGACCGGCAGATTGTGAACTGTACGTTTCGATACTCTGGCGGTAGCCGGCTTGCCGCAGGCGCCGGCGGAAACTGGGGTGCGGCAGGTATTAGGCCAGCCGGCGGTGTCTGCCTCCAAGCACCTGCTGTGCCCGCTCGCGAGCCCGCTGGCACTCCGTGCAGGGAGGCAGATCTTTGGTTGCCAGGTGATATTCGTCGCGTGGCGCCACGATGGGCTGGCCGCAGAAGCTGAAGACGCTCAGTGGGCGAATGCTGTGGCGGATCGGAGTTGCCGAGGTTTGGGTCATGGTGACTTTCGTCGCGGGGTGTACCATTTCCCCTAATAGGGAATTTAAGACCTCAATAGGCCTGTTGTCTGTACAAAATTGAACACCAGCCTGTTAGTCGTGGAGGACCACGTGGAGCAGCGAACTGTGGACCCGCAGTCCGCCGCCGTCGTAGTCGATGAAGCCCAGTTTGCGGAACTTATTCATGAAGAAGTTGACTCTGGCGCGCGTCGTGCCGACAATCTCCGCCAGCATTTCCTGACTCATCTTCGCCACCACCGGCTCCGCTTTGCCGGCCTTACCGAAGTTCGCCAGCAGGAGAAGCACACGCGCCAACCGCTTCTCGCTGGAATTGAAGAGCTGGTCCACCAGATCCTCTTCAATACGAATGTTGCGGGAAAGCAGATAGTGCAGAAATGACTCCGCGAAGACAGGCTCATCGCGCAGCACGCGGGTCATCTCCGGTTTCTCCATCCGTACGATCACGCAATCGGTCATGGCGGTGGCCGTGCACATCCGCTTGATCTGCCCCGCCAGGCAGCCCTCGCCGAAGAAGTCGCCCGCCGTCAAGAGGGCGATCACCGCCTCTTTGCCCTGGCTGGAGACCACGGTCAGCTTGAGCTTGCCTTTCTCCAACTGGAAGATGGCATCCGCCCGGTCGCCTTGTGAGAACACCACCTCGCCCATACGGAAAGCCACCGTGGCCCGTCCGGAACCGACGTTGGCCCGGAGGAACTCGGCAGCGAGGTGCGGCCTCGCAATTTTTTTCAGCTGCGCTTTCGCCGGCATAGGGGGACGATAGAATAGCTTCCAATATATTCTGACACGGTTACACGACAAGTCTCAAGAGGCGCGCTATTTTAGAAATGACACGCCTATGACTCCCGAAGAGTTCCGCCGCCTCGGCCACCAGATCATCGACCGCATTGCCGACTACCGCGCCACCGTCGCCGCCCGCCCCGTCATGGCACGCACCGCGCCCGGCGAAATCAAATCGGCCCTCCCCGCCGACCCACCGCAATCGCCCGAACCGTTCGACGCCATCCTCGCCGACTTCGATCGCATCGTCATGCCCGGCATCTCCCACTGGCAGCATCCTAACTTCTTCGGCTACTTCCCTTCCAACGGCGAACTCTCCAGCGTCCTTGGCGACTACCTCTCCACCGGCCTCGGCACTCTCGGCCTCTCCTGGCAGTCCAGCCCCGCCCTCACCGAAATCGAAGAGGTGGCCACCGATTGGATGCGCCGCATGACCGGTCTCTCCGCCGAATGGAGCGGCGTCATACAGGACACCGCTTCCACCTCTACCCTGGTCGCCCTAATTTGCGCCCGCGAGCGCGCCAGCAATTTCGGGCTCAATCGCGGCGGACTGCAAGCCGAAGCGCACCCGCTGGTGGTCTACACCTCGGCACACAGTCACAGCTCCGTGGACAAGGCGGCGCTGCTCGCCGGTTTTGGCCGCGAGAACGTCCGCCACGTCCCCAACGACGAGCGCTTCGCCCTCCGCCCCGATGCCCTGGAAGCCGCCATCCGCGCCGATCTTGCCGCCGGATCGAAACCCTGCGCCATCGTCGGCACCACCGGGACCACCGCCACCACCGCGCTCGACCCCATCGCCGCCATGGCCCGGATAGCCCGCCAATACGGCCTCTGGCTGCATGTCGACGCCGCCATGGCCGGCAGCGCCATGGTGCTTCCCGAATGCCGCTGGATGTGGGACGGTATCGAAGGCGCCGACTCGCTCGTGCTCAATCCCCACAAGTGGCTGGGCGCCGCCTTCGATTGCTCGCTGTATTACGTGCGCGCTCCCGAGCACCTCATCCGCGTGATGTCCACCAACCCCAGCTACCTCCGCTCCGCCGCCGACGACAAAGTCAAGAACCTGCGCGACTGGGGCCTGCCGCTGGGACGGCGTTTCCGCGCCTTGAAGCTCTGGTTCCTGATCCGCGAGCAGGGCGTCGAAGGATTACAGGCCCGCCTGCGACGCGATCTGGCCAACGCCCAATGGCTGCTCGAGGCCGTCCGCCAGACGCCAGGTTGGCGCGTCCTTGCCCCGGTGCCGCTGCAGACCCTGTGCGTCCGGCACGAGCCTCCCGGACTCTCCGGCGAGGCGCTCGATATTCACACGCAGGCTTGGGCCGACCGCATCAATCGTTCCGGCGCGGCGCTGCTTACCCCGGCCATCCTCGATGGACGGTGGATGGTCCGCGTCTCCATCGGCGCCTTGCTGACCGAGCGCGAGCATGTTGCAGCCCTCTGGCAATTGATGCGCTCCCAGGCGGAACTCACCCCTACCGCAACCGCTCCCTGAGAAACTGCGATGAAGTGCGCCCGCAAGCGGGCATTGGCCATTCGCGCCGCGAATCTGGCGCGGCAAGG
>PLDO01000428.1 GCA_003136215.1 Bryobacterales bacterium | reverse complement strand
GCGCCTGCAAGGGCGGCGACCCGGGATGTTCCGACTTCAGCATCACCGCGCCTTACGCCGAGTGGCTGGCGCTGGTCGCCATCGCCCTGCACGTCCCCGGGAAACTGGAGTGGGACGGCAGGAATCAGCGCTTCACCAATAGCGCCGAGGCCAACAAGTTCGTCAAACCGGTTTTTCAGAAGGGCTGGGAATTGAAGCTCTGACCTTCTTGACGGCAACCTCAGACCGACAGCGCATCTCGCAGCAGTTTGGTGAGGTCGGCGATCCGGTAAGGCTTCCGGATAAAGGCCCAATGATGATGCCCGCCTACGGTATTCACGGCCATCTCCTCGCTGTATGCGGTCGTGAGAATCACCTTGACGTCGGGCCGAATCCGCCGTAACTCCGCCAAGACATCCTTGCCGCCTATCCCAGGCAGGCTCAAGTCCAGCAGAACCACGCCAATGGCGGATTGATTGGCCCCGAAGAGGTCAACGGCGGCAATCCCGTCGCCGGCCTCGAGTACGGAAAGGCCTTTCATCCGGAGCATCTTCGCTGTGGGTATCCGAAGCGTCTCCTCGTCTTCTACGAAGAGGATGGTTCCAAGCCTAACGTCGTCTTTTTCGGCGAATTCGGGGGCGGCAGCGTCCTCGCCGGAAACGGTCCGCTCGCCGCCGCACGGCAACAGAACCTCAATGCGGGTGCCCTGGCCGGGCGCGCTGACAACTTTGATCGTGCCGCCGTGGCTGCGAACGATACCCTGTACCGCGGCGAGTCCAAGGCCGCGGCCGGCGAATTTGGTTGTGAAGAACGGATCGAAGATCTTGGTCTGGATCTCCTGGCTCATACCGCACCCGGTGTCGCGGACCTCCAGCCGGACGTAGTCGCCGCCTGACAGATCCGTCCCGCTCCCCGTAACCGGGCCCTGGTCTCCGCGTACACATGCCGTGGTGACGGTAATCACTCCCCCGTCTTCCGCAATCGCCTCGGAAGCATTGGTGATCAGGTTCATCACGATCCGCCGCATCTGTGAGGCGTTTGCCAACACCGCGGGCAGGCTTTCAGCGAGGCTCATTTTCAGCACCGAGTGTTTTGAAATCGAGACCCTCAGCAGCTGAAGCATTTCACCGACCAGCCGGGAGAGGTCGAGCGGCTCGAAACTGGTGCTCTCCGTCCCCGCGTAGGCGAGCAACTGACGCACGATCTCGGCAGCCCGGATCGCGGCATTCCTGATACTAGCCACCCCGGTGCCGGCGGGCGAGCCGGCGGGAAGTTCCGCAAGCGCGAGTTCCGACTCCGCTAGTATGGCGCCCAGCATATTGTTGAAGTCGTGGGCGATGCCGCTGGACAGCACGCCCAGGCTTTCGAGCTTCTGTGCCGCCAGCAACTGCTCCTGGTTCCGCTTGAGATCGGTGAGATCGACGACGATTCCCGTGTGACCTGCGTAGACGCCCCCTACAAAGCGCGGGACACCGGTGTCCAGCATCCAGCGATACTCCCCGTCGTGCCGCCGCAGCCGAAGCTCGGTCTGGAAGCTGTGCTGGCCAGAGACGGCGGAAGCGAGCGTGGAATCCAGGCGGGCCAGGTCGTCGGGATGCACAGCTTCGACCCATCCACTGCCAAGAAGTTCGTCCATGGCTCGACCACAAAAGGTGACAGCCTGCCTGTTCAAGAACGTGATCTGCCGGTCCGGACCGCCATACCAGATAATGACGGGGCACGTATCGGCAATGTTTCGGAACCGTTCCTCGCTTTCGCGCAAAGCCTCCTCCGCCATCCTTCGCTGCGTAAAATCCTCCACGATTCCGTCGTAATACAGCACCTTGCCGTCAGCCGCCCGGACCGCCTTGGCGCTTTCGCGAACGAAAACCACCGAGCCATCCCGCCGGGTCCATGTGACCTCGAGGCCGGTGACCACATCTTGCGACTCCAGCAACTCGCGGAAGGTGGAGCGGGAATACCCTGGTTCGAACCCCTCCTTCTCAAGATTACGCAGGTTTAGCTCTGCGAACGAGCTGTACCCGAGGAAGCTGAGCAGAGCCGGATTGACCATCAGGATACGGCCGTCGGGTGTGGTGCGATAGATCCCCACGGTGGCGTTTTCGAATAAGCTGCGGAACCGTCCCTCGCTTTCCAGTAACGCTTCATGCGCATGCCGGCTGTCGGTAGCATCCACGGTGATTCCGCGCAGGCGATCTGGAGTGTCCGTAAGGCCCCCGACCGGGTGAAGGTAATCGCGGAGCCAGAGGACTCGCCCGTCAGCCGCCAACATACGGTACTCGAATGAGAGATTGCCTCTCGATCGCACGGCCTCCTGCGCCGAGGCCAGCACTCTTTCACGGTCGTCGGGATGTACATGCCGGTACCAACAGCCCGACTGGCTTCCCCACTGGTCCTCTGAATATCCCAGCAGCCTCCTGGCGCCTTCGCTCACGAAAGTCGCCTCCAGCGTTGACGCGTCGGCTTCCCATACAATCGCGTCCAGGCTGGCCACCAGATCGCTGGTATTTCTTTCGGCCTCCAGCAGGGCCTCGCGGACGCGGTCGCGTTCTTCAGTCCGCCGCAGCACTTCGGTTTCCAGCTGGCCCGACAGGTCGTGCAACTTCCTGGCGTCGTTGATGACCCGCTCGACAACCTGCCAGGAGAGCGGCAAGACTAATAACACAAAACCGTAGTCGAGCAGCGATGGAAAGTCGAAGACACGGTTGGCGACGAGCACTTCCTCGATGCCCAGGAGAAAGACCACGCCGAACAGGCCAAGCTGCCAACCCAGAAATCGTTCGCCGCGGAGAAAGCGCCGGCTCAACTGGAGGATGCCCGCCGCCGGCAGCGCCAGCACTAGCAATCCGTAGACGTCTCCTATCGCGGTGGTAACCGGATAGTGATAGGTCACGCCGGCCCACGCGATTCTAAACGCGGTAACGCGCGCCGTCAGCAGCCATCCGGTGGCGGCGAAAAACAAGCTGGCCGCAACCACCGAGGCGGCCACCGGCCGGACCCATCGGGGCGCCGTCCGCAGCGATCCGTTGCCATCCGAGTAAGCGTACACTAACCAGAGCAAGGAATGAACGGTGCCTATCAAGTAGCTGAGCCGGCCGGCAGCGAGGTAGGCGGCATCGGGCAGCCCCTGGATGGCATATACGGTGTTCACCAGGCTATATAACCCGGCCGTGAGCGCGATACCCGCGAACAGCCGGGCGACCCGCCACCCGGGCGCGCGGGCAATCGCGATGTGAATCCCTGCCATCGGCAGGTTCGCCGATGCCGCCGTGAGCGAACACGCAGCAGCCAAGTTTATCATCCAACCATCGTCCCGAGTATCAGTTTTGGACCCACGCGTCCTAGAATACAACAGCCGCCGCCGTCGGCGCGGGAGTCACGCGTCAGGCCTGCTCACTCCCGCAACCGGTAGCGGGCGAACGCCATCATCCCGGCGAACAGGTACTGGAAATCGGGGTCGCTGGCGAGTTCGGGCTTACCAAAAAACCAGCAACTTCCGAACAACCGGAGTTAGATAAACAGATCGGCCCGGACGTGGAAGAACTCGGCGAGCTTTTTCGCCTGCTCTTTACTGATGGAGCGCCTGCCGCTCAGAATCTCCGAGACACGGCCCCTGGAACCGATGACCGGCCATAAATCGGACGGCCCCAAAGCGCGCTGATCGAGAAGGAAAGCCACCATCTCGCCGGGCTTGGACTTCACCCGCGGCGGGTATGCTGTCGCCTCGTAATCCCGGATCAGGTTGGTGAGGAGATCGAGGAGCGCGTCTTCCTCGGGTGTCATATCGCGCTCACCCCTCTCTACCAGAGCATCCACAACCGCAAGGGCCCGCTCGTGTTCCGCTTCCGTAGTGATCACGCGAGGCGTCGCTTTCGCCAGCAGGCGTCCATAACGCTTCAGGTCGATGGTTTCGGTTAGAGATCCCATTTGTCGTATTCCTTGTGGGTGCCGATTCTCTTGACGTAGACGATCTGCTTGCGGAAGTGAACGAACGCCACGATGCGGTAATTGTTGCCGCCGACGTTGAACACGGTGAGATCGCCGACAAATGACGCCGCCTGAAACGTGGCTCTCAGGTCTCCCGGGTTGCGCCAACTTGAAGACTCGATGGCGTCGGCCCAGCGCCACATCGCGTCAGCGGAACGCGGTTCCCGCTCAATGAACTCTCGAATCCGCTTCTCGGTCACGATCCTCAAGTGTCAGATTCCCATAATGGGAACCTGATGTCAACTTGCAGCCCTTATCCCCTCAACCGGTAGCGGGCGAACGCCATCATCTCGGCGAACAGGTATTGGAAATCGGGGTCGCTGGCGAGTTCGACGTGCCGCGCGAGCGCCGCGATCTTCTGGAGCCGCGCCTGGCGGGAGGAGGGCGCGAGCAGCAGTGCCCGCGCGCCGCGCAGCGCGCTGTTGCCCACCGGCTCCACCGGCAGACCCTCGGGCAGCAGTCCGATGGCGCGCGCGCTCCCCTGGCGGATATAGTTGCCGAACGCGCCCGCCAGATGGAGCTTATCGACGCCTCCGCCGGCGAGCATGCGCAGGCCCGCCGCCATGGCGCCTTTGGCCAGCTGCAATTCGCGGATGTCGCTCTGCGCCAGCGCGATGCCGCCGGCCAGCGGCAAGCGCTTGTCCGCGCTGGTCAGGCGGCCATTGGCGCGGATCAGGCCCAGTTCGACGCCGCACGCCGCCGCGTCCACCAGGCCGCTGCCGCAGACGCCGCGCGCCGCGCCGCCGCCGATGACGTGGCATTCCAGACCGCCGTCGCGCACGTGCACGCTGTCGATGGCGCCCGTGCCCGCCCGCATCCCCGCGCCAATGCGCCCGCCTTCAAACGCCGGGCCGGCCGCCGTCGAGGCGCACACAATCCCCTGCGCCGACCCCACCACCACCTCGCCGTTCGTGCCGATGTCGAAGAGCGCACACGGCCGCTCCCGCTCGTCCAGACCCGTGGCCACGATGCCGGCCAGCAGATCGCTGCCTACGAAGCCGCCGAGGCAGGGCAGGAATACGGCCGGCCCCGGCCACCCCAACTCCCCATCCGAGAAGCGGCAGGCGCCCAACGTGGGCGAGACGAACGGCGCGTGCGTCAGCGGCTCCACATCGAGGCCGCAGAATAGATGGTGCATCGCCGTATTGCCCGCCAACAGCACCTCGCGGAGCGGATCGGCGCCCAGCATGGAACCGAGCGCCTGGCGAATGACGCGGCCCAATTCGCCCGGCTGGCGCAGGTCGTATTGCAGGCGGCTCATTACGTCTGCGCCGTAGCGCGCTTGCGGGTTGAGCGCGGTCTCCACGCGCAGCACACTGCCGGTGGCGAGATCCACCACTTGCGCCACCAGCGTGGTGGTACCCAGGTCGATCACGGCGCCCAGCCCGGGGCGCGGCTCGATGGGCACGCGCGCTTCGTCGGTGAGTACGCGCAGCGACCACTGCTCCGCTTCCACCACCACGCGCGCCGCCGCCGAGGCACAGCAGGCCAGACGCCAGCCCTGGCGGATCTCCAGCTCGCTGAGCGCGTCGCGCATCGCCGGGGTGACGGGCACTTCGCCCTCCAGCACCCGCACTTTGCAGCCGCCGCAGGCGCTCTCGCCGCCGCAGGGGAATTCCACGCCTGCCTCAAAGAGCTGGTCGGCCAGCGTCTGCCGCGCGCGGGGATGGATCTCGAGCTTCACCGNNGCCGCTTCCACCGATTCGGGCGTGCCGTCGCGCAAGGCGCGCACCGGGTCGATGTTGCCGAGCAGGACCTGTGTCTCGCGCATGGCGCGGCGCGCATGACCGAGCGGCGTCGGAAAATCCAGGTCGATGATGTCGGCGCCCGTCTGCCCCATGCCTTCCACGATGCGTTTGGTGTTGCCGCAAATGTGCAGCCGCACCGGCACGCCGAGCGCGTGGATGGCGGCGATCAGGCTCTGCTCGCGGGGCAGCACGTACTGTGTGTACAGCCCTGGCCCCACCAGCGAAGCCGCCGCATCGCCCACGCCGATGAGGGTCGCGCCCGCCTCCACCTGCGCCCGAGCGAAGGCTATTTCCATGCGGACCGTGAAATCGAAGAGCGCTTCCACGAACGGCCCGTCGTCGAAGAAATCCAGCATCAGGGTGTTGAGGCCGCGCAGATCTGCGCTCATGGCGCACGGGCCTTCCACCCATCCTTCGACGATTCGCGTCTCGCCGGAGCGCTCCGCCAGCAACTGCACCGCTGCCACGCGGTCGCGCATACGGCCCGGCGCGTCCGGGTCGGGCAGCCGCAAATTCGACAGCTTGCTCTTTTCATCGAGCAGGGCGCGGCTCTCCACAATCGCGGGCGGCTGGTTGTCGAACCACTCCACCGTGGCGCCCAGGTCCGAGGCTTCGCGCGCCGGATCGGAGATCGCCGACACATAGTCGAAGCCGAAACGTTCCGCCACCGCCACCTGCGCGTCGGCCAGCACGCGATGGTCGCGCGCGTAGTCGAGATAGCGCGCGCCGGCAAGGTCGGCGGCGAACATCATGGTAATCGGCATGAGCGGCAGCGAATCGGTGGGTTCGCCGCGCAGTTTCGCCAGAATGCGCTGCTTGCCCGTCACGCCTGCACCTTGACGACCCTGTCGTCATAGCTGGCGGCGAGCCGCTGGCCGGGCTCGGCGATCACGAACTCGGCGTCCGTCCACTCGCCCTCCACCAGCCGCCCGAGCCACGCCAGGTCGCCCGTCAGCCGCTCGAAACTCCAGCCCTTCTCCTTAGCTTCGGCGGCGGATTCGTCGATGAACTTCCCGCCCGCTTCGAGGCCCGTCTCGATGAACGTGAGCTTGCGGTACTGCGATTGGTAGCGCGTCATCTCGTCGTAGAGGTAGCGCCCGTTATCCTCGCCGTACTTGGCGATCATCGCGTCCAGCGATTCGTCGAACCCCATCGTGTTGTGGGTCAACTGTTGCAGGCCTTTGCCGCGCTCCAGCCAGCCGGTGGACCGGTAGTAGGTGCCGGGGTTGTCGTTGAAGTACGCCTGATAGCGATCGTGACTGCCCATCAGCAGGGCGATGCAATCGTGGGCGCGCGGCAGCACCAGGCGGATATGCCGCGCGGTCAACCCGTCGAGCCCGTTGCCGCACAACCCGTAGCCCAGCAGAATCGCGTCGTACTGGCCTTCCGGCGTGCGGTCCACCGCTTCCTGTATCTTGGCCGCCATCGGCTTGCCGCCCAGGTCGTGCAGTCCTTTGGGCAGGAACTCCACGTCCACCTGGTGCGGCGCATGCGCGCAGGCCTGGCACATTTCGCGGAAGAGCACCTCGCAACTGATCAGCTTGAAGCGCATCGGGCGCTCACCAGGGCGCGGATGAAGTCCGGCGTGGAACCGCAGCAGCCGCCCAGAAAAGAGGCGCCGGCCTGGCAAATGGCCGGGTAGTGCGATGCGAAAGATTCCGCCGACACGTTGTAGTGAATGTCAGTCCCCTCCATCTTCGGCAAACCCGCATTGGGCTTGATCCAGACCGGGAGGTCGCAAGCCGCGTGCAAGCGCCGGCAGATGGCGGCGGCATACTCCACCCCGACGCCGCAGTTGGCGCCTACCGCGTCCGCCCCGGCTTCCACCATGGCGGCGGCCACGGCCTCGGGCGTGGCGCCCATCATGGTGCGGTCTTTGTTCTTGCCAGAGTCGAAGGCGAAGGAGACGATCACCGGCAGTCCGGTGCTCTTGGCCGCGGCCACGGCCAGGCGCGCTTCCTCGATCTCGCTCATCGTCTCCACCAGCAGGGCGTCCGCGCCCGCGCCGGCGAGCGCCGCGGCCTGCGCGGCGAACGCCGCCTGCGCCTGCTCCGGGCCGATTTCGCCCGCCATCAGCATCTTGCCCGTCGGACCGATGGACGCAAACACCAGGGCCTGCCCCGCCGCCGCGCGCTTCGAAATGGCGACACCCGCGCGATTGATGGCCTCCAGGTCGCCTTGCATGGCGATGGCGTTGGCGCGGAAGGTATTGGTGAGGATCACCTGGCTGCCCGCCTCCACATAGGCGCGCGCCACGGCTTCCACGAGTTCGGGATGGCTCAGGTTCCAGGTGTCGGGCGCCGCGCCGGGGTCCAGTCCGCGCGCCTGCAACTGGGTCCCCCAGGCGCCGTCTGAGATCAGCGGACCGCCGGCCAGCCACTCGCGCAAGGGGTTCATAGAGATCGTTTCCTAGCCAGCTGTGAAAGAATTGGCAGGCTGAAGCCTGCCCCACCAATGCAAGTACACGACTTTGCCATGGTGGGGCAGGCGGTT
>PLDO01000330.1 GCA_003136215.1 Bryobacterales bacterium | reverse complement strand
TTTTTTTTACCCCGCAAAACAACCCACTCCAACCGCGAGCCGTGCTGGGATTGTGGGATCGTGTGCTATGCCCATCTTCGTTGTTGAAAAGGTGCCCCAGGATGAACCCGCGTTCCGCGTCTTGGGGCATGATGAAAAGCCGGTCAGCCAAATCCAGGAGTTCTTGATTTATCTGGCCAACTGTGGCCGGTCCGCCTATACCATTCGCTCGTACGCGACCGGGCTCGCCCATTTCTTCGGCTGGTTGCATGAGTGCGGCACACAGGTTGACGCTGTGACGCGCACTGTCGTAGGCCACTACATAGGAGCCTTTGGCCGGACCCCGAAGCACCGGCTTAGGGCTCGCCAACCTCCCGAAAGCCAACCAGGCGTCTCTCCCGGCCAACGACGCGCACGCACAATCAACCATCGGCTAAGCGTGCTGGCGTCGTATTTTGAATTCTGCATTCGGCGCGACCTGGACAATGGCGGGGGAGCGTGGTTCCAACGGCCCAACCCGGTTTCCCCAGATTTCGGCGGGGAAGGGCGCCACCGCGCCGCCGGCCGCGACGCCCCTGTTCGCCGGCGAGTGGCAGAATTTCGAAGGCGCGTGCCACGAGAAATTCACCAAACGCTCGATCCGGCCACCGCCCAGCACCTCATCAGCGCGGCGACTTCCTGCCGTGACAAGTGCATCCTCACATTGCTGTTCCGTACAGGGCAACGCATAGGCGACTGGAATGATCTCGCCGGCAGACATGGCTTGCTCGGCATGGAACTCGTCGACATCGACGAAAGCCGCAGGACCATCACGGTCCGTCTCAAGGGGAATCGCGATGAACACCGCGTGCCGGTCACCGATGACTTTTGGCCGTTGTTTCATCGCTACCTCGCCGACGAGCGCGGAAGGACCGAGACTACCTCGGCGGCGTGGCTGGCTGTCCGCAAAGGAAAGGGAAAGCCATTGTCGTATACCGCGTTTGAATCCTCGATTCGATATATCAGCCGTAAGGTCGGCGCCGACGTGCATTCCCACATGTTCCGCCACACCCTGGCGCAGGCGGTATTGGAAACGACCGGAAACCTTAAAGTGGCGCAGGAACTTTTGGGCCATGCCCAGATAACCACGACCGCCGATCTATACATGCACGTCGATGAGAGCGCCATGGTCAAGGCCCTCGCGACAGTCAAGTCGGCTTTCGACCAGACCAACAATCAGGCAGGTGGACCCGCGTCGAGCCAACAAATCATGGCTGAACGGTATGCCTTCGACTACGACGCGGTTACGATCCTGGAACTCGAAAAGGCCGTGGCTCAGCCCAAAGGAGGCGTCTGTGGGAAAGATCTCTGATGCACGAATCGGTGCCGGTCCTCCTCCCGGTGAGAGGCGTTACGATCGCTGCGAGATACTGAGCGATCTCACCGAAGCGATCACGCGACTCCGTTTCGAAGCGAATGATAAAGGACGCCTGGCCCGCGGCTGCAAGGATCTCGTCGATGCTCTTGACCGCTGCAGTGGCCAGACACTCCAAGACCGGTGGACCAGTTTCGAGCAGACCATTTGGCCGAAGTGGCGCGCCGGTGAGGATCGGAATCCTACGCACCGGTGGATGTGGGGTGCGCGAGTGATCGTGATGGCCCGCTTCGTGCGTCCCAGTTGGGAGTGGATTGCCTGGGTACACATGCCCAGATGGGTCGCCCGTCTCCCCTCAGGGGATCCATTACTCGACCAACACGATCGGCTCGCAAAAGCGGTGGAGCTGATTACCTGGGCGGGACCGCTTGTACAGCTGCGCGCTGTCAGCAACGGGTTGCGCATGCTTCTGGTGCGCGGCTATGCCTCAATTTCGGAGCTGACTGAGGAAGACCTGAAGGCGATTCCTCCGCAATCGACGGGTACCGATGTTCTGGACGCCGCACTCTGCTCGCTGGGAGTGTTCAACCGCACGCCGCAACGCGGGCCCACACGCCGGCATCGGCGCAGCCGCCACACGATCGCGCATCTGGTCGCGATGGCGGATATTGCGGAGCCTTTTCGAGCCGTTACCGAGTTGTATATGGAGGTTTACAGCACGCGCATTAGCGACCTCTACAATACTCAGCGGCAAAAAGTGGGCGCGCTGGGTCATTTCTGGCGTTTCATAGCTCACCGATACCCCGAAATCACCAGTTGCGCCGAAGTGCTTCCCGTTCATGGGCGCGTATTTATTACCCACGCTATCGAGCGGGCTCGAGAGCTGGGACGCGGAGGAGAACATAACGAAGCCACGGCGCGTATTACGGCGCATGCCTGGCTTCTCAACGTGCGCGTATTCTTTGCCGACATCTGTACTTGGGCGACAGAACCTGATTCTCCGTTCACTTCTTTCGCACCCCGGGCTGTGCCGCTGGCCAGGCACGACCTGCGAGGCGTGGAACTCGAAAAAGCCCGTCAGCAGCTTCTGAAACGCATGACGGCTACTGTCTTTGATCTGGAACGAGAGATGCCGAAAATCCGCGCATTCGCCGTTCGTCGTTGGCATGAGGCAGAGACCGCTCTCAAAGCGGCCCCGGATGACCTACGATGCCGATCCGTGGAGGCGCATACCTTTTGGGACTGGGCCATCCTGGAGCTGCTGGTGCAGAGCGGAATACGGATTGAGGAAGCGAGCGAATTGACAACCCTGGACGTCCTGAAACGTCGCACACCCGACGCGCGGGTGTACTACATGCTCCATGTGAAGCCGTCCAAGTATGATCGGGCGCGAGTGATTCCAATCGGAGATGGACTGGGGCGCGTCGTTGCCGAGATGATCCGCCACGTTCGGAACTTCCATGGAAGCGATACGGTACCGTTCTGTGATCGCTGGGACCACCACGAGAAACGTCCACTACCGCGCGCGCCCTATCTGGTGCAAGCTCTCAAACATCCGAGCGCGATGGGCATGCAAGGAATGCGCCGTCGTTTGCAGACGCTGGCGGCGAAAGCCGGTGCGGCGAGGGCGGATGGCACACCACTCCGCTTGCATCCCCACGATTGCCGGCGCGTCTTCGCCTCCGAGCATCTCAATAACAACACGCCCGTGCATGTCATCCAGGCACTTCTGGGCCACGCTACGATCAATACCGTGTTGGTTTATGCCAAGCTCTACCCTCAAACCATGGTTGAGGAATACCGAAAGGCTGTGCGTGGCCTCTACATCGCGTTTCATGGGGAAGAGAGCCTGCGCAATCCAACCGCAGAGGAATGGGCGGCTTTCTCAACCAGTTGTAGCATGCGCGACATGGGCACGCATTTGTGCGCGCTGCCCACGGGCGAGTATTGCCCCAAGGGACTGGTGTGTTTGGGGTGCGTCCATGCGCAGCCGAAGAAAAGTGCAGCGCCGATCTTTCGACGAATGCTGGCGAGTCATGAACGGGAGCTAGCGGCCGCCAAAGGAAGGCAAGAGCCCGCCGGCCAGGTGGCCGCTCGAGAACTCGAAGTAGCCCGCATCCGTGGCGCCTTGATTCGCGCCGAAGAACTGTCCGGCGATGTCGCAGCCGCCATCGAGGCAAGCTGTTTGGCGTCGGGATGATGTTCCTGGATTTAGTGAACACAATGGAAACGGGAATCAAAAGCCAGCTCACAACGGAGGCAACTGTCCGTCAGGCGCAAGTTCTTCGGCTCCAGCCGGAACCGGGCAAAACCGTCTGCATCCTGAGTGGGGCCGACCCTGTCCTGGTGTCCGAGTCCTTGGGTGCTCGCATCCGTCCCGGAGATCAAATCGGCTTCGTGATGGAAACTGATTCGGCGGACGCCAGTGGCGAAATCTACATTTGCAGGGCCACTCCTTCCGCACGCAACCAGGACATCTATCAGGCTCGCATCAGTTGCGCGGGCCAACCCAAACCCGACAGTCGTGGCCAACAGTATGTGCGCGCCGAAGTGACGCAGGGACGGTTCGGCATCTCGGGTGTGCATCTGCCCTGCGGTGTGCTCCGCGATTACTTTTACGTCACCGACCGCCATCAAACCTGGGATCGGCAAGCGCGCCTATACGAAATTCTGCGAACGTCTCCGAGCGCGTCACCGGCCGAACTGCGCCTGGCTTTTAGACTTCGCCAACTGGAGCTCAGCGCCGAACATGCTCCTAAAGCCGACTTTTCCGCCCTGGAGCGGGCTTTTAATATTCTGGCGCAGCCCGACCTGCGCGCTTGTTACAACCAGTTGTTAACCGATTCGGAGGGCCAAGTGGTGTTCCCGTACGGCGGCCTCGGCTCGATTCTCGCGAACGGTCAGAGGTCGCGCGACGGTCAAACCTTCTTTGCCAGTCGCATCCTGTCCTTTCGTCCCGATGTTCGGGAACGGCACTTCCGAGCGCCCCTGCGCAAGGTGGATTTCTATCACGACCACGCCGTCTACCGCGATGGCCGTCGCAGACTGGAGATTGGTCTCGACCAGTCGGCGATGCCGATCGTTTGGGACGCCACATGGAACCAATGGAAACACCTACTCGGCGCCAAGATGGAGATCCAGGCCACCTTGGTGGCAAATGCCAAGTACCAATGCCGCAGTGGCCAATGGCATGTGCTGAAATGGGAAACCGCTCTTCCGAGCCGCCTTGAGGTGAAACTACCGGCCGATCTCTCTGAGCAGGTGGACGCGGCGCGCAAGATGTATCATCGCTTCGGCCAGTTCTCGGATGCCCTGGAACAGGTTCGCGCTCGCATCGACAGGGAACCTGTTGAAAGGGAGGAACTGCGACGCCTCTGTTGGGACCTCCACATCCCCGGCGACTTCGATGTGGCTCAAATCAACTGGCACCCGGACTACGATGCCTTCTTCTACCGGCACCTCTGCCGGAAGGCACGGCGGCTGTACCTGTTCCGCGGGGAGTATATCTTGGAACTCCCGATGGCCATTGCTGTCGAGACGCCACAACTGGGGAACGCGACGTATGTTTTCGTGAGGCCTCCGAACATTGGGACTTTCCTTGCAGACTATACCCGGATCACCAAAGAGGACATCCGCCAAAATCGCGACAACGCGGCAGAGAAACTTGGATTCTTGGGGCGCGTTGTGCACGGGCCAAATCCCCGCGCCTGGGTCAAAGAGCTGGGTCGCCGGTGCGGTGAAGCTATAGACTGATCGCGCAAACATATCGCCGCCGTCGGCAGTAGATGCGTTGCCGCCCCTGAAAACACTTCTGGCACACGGTCCCCGATCTGACCTGGGCCGCATCGGAACACTGTGCGATACTTGCCAGGACGTTCGTGGTTGGGTCGGCGGAAGCTGCCTTTCGCTCGTTGGAGGTGTTCATGCAGTCGAAAGTCAAGGCGCGTTCTGGTTTGTGCATCTTTTTTGTGGTGTTGATCGCGGGGTCTGCCTATTTCGAGCACAGGATTCTGGTGCTCGGTGGGTCTATTCAGAATCACCTCGGCCTTATTTTCGGGCTTGTATGGTGGGTGACCATTTCATCAATTGTTGCGAGGTTGGCTCTTCGTGAACGGATCGGCGATGTTTCCTTCCGCTGGGGTGGGGCGGCTGGGACGCGCGCAATCGTGGTCGCCGGCGCAATGCCGCTCGTCGTGGGATTCACGGCATATGGAATCGCCTGGAGCACGGGCCTGGCGCATTTCAAAGCGCCGGTACTTCCTGGTGCTGTTCTGGGAATGCATTTTGCGTCTGCCGAAGGCGGGTTCGTGAGATTTTGCCAGTGTCTCGGAGCGATGTTGTTGCTTGGAGCGCTGGAGAATTTCAAGTATGCCGCGGGTGAAGAGATTGGCTGGCGAGGTTACATGCTAACGCGATTGGTCGATTCCGGTATCCGGGCGCCCATCCTGATCAGCGGCTTGGCGTGGGGGCTATGGCACACACCTTTGATCCTTAGCGGGCAGTATGCTTCGGGACCGCATCCGATATTGTCGACCTGTCTCTTTCTGGTCGGCATCGTCGCGGCCGGATATGTCTTCGCATGGCTTAGGCTCTCCTCCGGAAGCATTTGGCCCTGTATCTGGGGGCACGGCGCATGGAACGCGGTCGTCCAGGGTGCATTTGACAGATCGACGGCCGGGCGGAGCGTGTGGGTCGGCGAATCGGGCGTGCTTACGGCAGGCATGCTCATTCTCTTCGCGGTTGTGCTTTATAAGCGTTGGCCGCTGGCACAACTCTCTTCTCAGGCACCTTCATCGAGACATTCATATGCATCGGAACCGCAGGGATGAGCACCGATATGCGCCCTTAGAGGGTCGATCCGCCGAACGCGCGCCTGAATCTCACAAACCAAAGACGTACAAGACGCGATCGGCTGCGATCGCGATGTATTGATGTCCGCCGACCGTGAAGCTGATGGGGTTCGCCGCAATCGCACTGCCGGTCTGAAAGTCCCACAATGGTTTTCCTGTGCGCGCATCCAGGGCATAAAAATTGCCTTCGTCGGAACCCGAAAACACAAGGCCCCCGGCCGTCGACATTACGCCCGCCCATGGTGGCGAGTGCAGCGTGAACTCCCAGCGGATCTCACCGGTCTCCGCCTGCAACGCGCGGATCGCGCCCCACGCATCGTCCTTGGGCAATGCTTCTTCGCCGCCGCCCATAAACTCCGTTCCGGGCTTATAGCGGGTTTCGCGCTTGAAGTACCTTGAGCCTATTTCACGTACCGCTACGTAGAAATAACCGGTCGCCGGGCTGAATGAGGGGCTGAACCATACCGTCGCTCCGTTGGCGTTCGGCCAGACCAGCACACCCTCTTTAGTTGGTTCGGCGTTGCCCGCAAGAATGGGTCGTCCCTTCGCGTCCAAGCCTTTCGCCCAGGTCTGCTTCGCGTACGGTCTGCCGGCCAAGAACTCACCTGTGACCCGGTCCAGCACGTAGTAAAACGCGTTGCGGTTCGCCACAGCGACCAGTTTGCGCTTCGCGCCGCTCACCTCGGCGTCGAAAAGAACCGGCACGTGGGTCGCATCCCAGTCGTGCGTGTCGTGCGGCGTGAACTGGAAGTACCATAGCAGCTTTCCGCTATCCGCATCAAGCGCGACCAACGAGCAGGAATACAAATTGTCGCCCTGCCGGGCGTCGCCGTTCCAGTCCGGGCCGGGATTGCCCACGCCCCAGTACACTAACTTCAGTTGCGGATCATAGGCGCCCGTCACCCAGGTCGGCGCGCCGCCGGTTTTCCAACTGTCGCCCGCCCAGGTGTCGTGGCCTGGTTCGCCGGGTCCGGGAATCGTCCAGAAGCGCCACGCCTGCTTTCCCGTTTTCGCATCGTACGCATCGATGAATCCGCGAATTCCGGCTTCACCGCCGCTCACGCCAACCACCACTTTGCCGTCGATGGCTAGGGGCGCCATCGTCATGCTGTATCCTCTTTTGTAATCCAGGACCTTGCTGGACCAGCGCTCGCCACCGCTCTTCAAATCCAACGCGACAAGAAAGCCATCCAGGGTAGCAACATATAACTGATCGTCCAGCACTGCCGGCCCACGGCTCGTATGCCCGAACCCAATGCTGCGATAATCCGCGGGCAGCGCGCGCTTCCACGTCCACAGTGGGCGCCCAGTTCGTCCATCCAGTGCGGCCGCGGAATTCGGCCCAGTAGTGTAGACGATTCCGTCGACCACAATCGGCGATACTTCGTTCTGGGGATCCGGAAACTGATAAGCCCACTTCACCTTGAGGCGCGACACGTTTTCGACGTTGATTTCCGTGAGCGGTGAAAACCGCTGGCCCTCCAGATTACGCGAATAGGTCAGCCAGTTGCCGGGCTCCTGGTCGGCATTCACGATGCGCTGAAACGGAACCTGCGCCGCAATTGAGGAGCACGCCAGCAACAAGCACGGCAGCAGTTTCATCGGAGCCCCCGTTGCGATGCCAGAAACGCCACGAGATCTTCCAACCCGGCGGCCGAAAAAGCCGATGCATAGGAAGGCATTGGCGTCTCATTGCGAACCTTCTTCAACCCGCGAAGCTCGCTTTTGCGAAAGCTATAAACTCGACCCTGCATGTCTTTCAACTGAATCGTGAACGTGTCCTCGTTCAGACGGATGCCGCGCAATGTCTCGCCAGCCGATGTCGTCGCCTCCACCAGCAGAAATCCATCCGGGATGGTCTTTCCTGGGTTCCGCAACGTTTCGAGCAGCCGCGCCGCCCCGCGCTTTGCTCCAATATCCGTCAGCGCCGGACCGAATCCCGCGCCTCGGCTGCCAAGAATGTGGCACCGGTCGCACGCGCTCCGGTCATACAGTGCCTCTCCGCGCGCCGCGTTGCCTGGCAGCTTTTCCGTTGGAACATTTCCCAGGCTGCGCACAAATGCGGCGACGTTCGCGATATCTTCCTTGCTGAGATACCATCCATCCGGCATCTCCGGCGGAATCCCATTTTCGATGAGGGTTTTCAGCGCTCCGTCGTCCGCGGCGTGATCGAGTTTTGGGCGCCGCAGGTCCGGCCCGCGGCCGCCTCCGCCGTCCAGACCATGGCACAGGGCGCAGTGTGCCTGAAAGATGACTTTTCCTGCGGCAGGGTCTACCCTGGGCGCCGCCTTCGCGGCCGCTGCCTTCGGCTGTATAAGGACCTGGCAAATGGCTGCCGAAATCAGCAGTAAGCCGGTCAGACTCGTCCACAACAGAATCCGCATGTCTTCCATCCTTCCTCTGGAAATGCTGCTCGGAGGCCCAATGCGCGACGGGTGACTTATTGTACGCCATCTCCGATCGTTCATCGTTCAGTCACGGAGGATCGGCCGTGGGGGAGCGGTAGGTGGTACGATGCGAAGAATTGGCAGAAAATGAGTCCGCGCCCTTCCATCGGCCACTACCGCATCGTTTCCAAACTCGGCGAAGGAGGCATGGGCGCGGTCTATCGTGCCACTGACACCAGCTGAATCGTGATGTCGCGGTGAAAGTCTTACCTGACGCATTCGCCGCGGACCCCGACCGGCTGGCGCGCTTCACCCGTGAAGCTCAGGTGCTGGCCTCGTTGAACCATCCCAACATCGGCGCGATCTACGGCGTGGAAGAGGGCGCGCTTATTCTTGAACTGGTCGAAGGCCCCACCCTAGCCGAACGAATCGCGTGCGGGCCCATGCCGCTCGAGGAAGCTCTGGCCATTGCGCGCCAGATCGCTGAAGCGCTGGAATACGCGCACGAGAAGGGCATCGTGCACCGCGATTTGAAGCCCGCAAATGTCAAAGTTACTCCCGAGGGCCGCGTGAAAGTATTGGATTTCGGCTTGGCCAAAGCTTTCGCCCAAGATCCGATGCCTGGCGATCCGGCTTCCTCGCCCACGCTCACCATGAGCGCGACAAAGGCCGGGTTTATCGCCGGCACTCCCGCCTACATGTCGCCGGAGCAGGCCAAAGGCAAGCCCGTCGACCGGCGTGCCGATATCTGGGCCTTTGGCGTGATTCTGGCCGAGATGCTCACCGGCCGCCCCATGTACGCGGGCGAGACGGTTTCGGAGGTTCTGGCCGCGGTGATCATGCAGGAGCCGGAAATCCCGCAATCCGCCCCGGCGCACGTGTGCGCGCTACTCCGCCGCTGCCTGGAGAAAGATCCGCAATTCCGCCTGCGGGCCATCGGTGAGGCGTGGATCGCACTGGTCCGGCCGGACGAGGTGGCGACTGCCCCACAGTCGCCGTTTACGCGTGGCGCGCCGTGGTGGGCGCTGGCCACCGCAGCAGCGATGATTGTGGTGCTGGCGGTCTTCCTTTGGCGCGCCACCCGCCCGATCGACTTGCCCTTGGAGCGCCTCGGCGTAGACCTTGGGCCGGACGCCGTGGAAGGCTGGCCCTACACCGCGGCTATTTCTCCTGACGGGACGCGCATCGTTTACGAGATGCGTTCCGACGGAGGCGGCACCATGTTGGCGACGCGGCTTCTGGATCAGTCCAAAGCCGTCATTCTTCCCGACACCGTGAATGGCACGCAGCCGTTCTTTTCTCCCGACGGACAGTGGATCGGATTCACGGCCGATCAGAAGTTGAAAAAGATCTCGGTCGAGGGCGGCGCGGCGGTGACTCTCTGCGAGGCGCAGAATATGCGGGGCGCGGCATGGAGCGCGGATGGAAATATCTACGCCACGATCGGGCTGCGGAAATTGTTCCGCGTGTCCACGGCCGGTGGTACGCCGCAGCCGCTCACAAACCTGGCGGGACCGAGCGAGCACGCGTACCATTCGCATCGCTGGCCGCAGATTCTGCCTGGGCAAGCGGCGCTGCTGGTCAGCGCCGGCTCGAACGCCAAGGCGGGCGGTTGGGATGAGGCCAATATCGAAGTCTTCTCCTTCAAGACGGGGCAATTCAAGATCGTTCAACACGGTGGATACTTCGGGCGTTACCTGCCCAGCGGACACCTGATCTACCTCCACCAGGGAACCCTTTTTGCCGTGCCGTTCTCCCCCGAGCGCCTGGAAACCCGCGGCACTCCGGTGCCTATCCTGGATGACGTCGCCGGCTCTGACACCAACGGTGGGGGACAGTTCGATTTCTCCCCCGCGCCCTCCGGCCACGGTACGCTCGTTTACCTGAGCGGCAAGATCAGCGCGGCAACGCTTCCCGCCGTCTGGTTGGACGCCGATGGAAGCAGGCAGCCTCTATGGCCCTCTCCACCCGGCCCGTCGGTGTCGCCGCGCCTTTCTCCGGATGGTTCGAGGCTGGCGGTCTCGCTGAATAACGACATCTATATCTACGATCCGCAGCGCGGATCCAGCTTGCGGCTGAGCTTCGATTCGGCATACAACGCGTATCCCGTTTGGACGCCGGACGGCAAGCACATCGTCTACAGCCGGACGGGCGCGAGCGCCATGTTGTGGGTGCGCTCGGATGGCTCGGACCAGCCGCAGTTGCTCTACGAAGCGAAGAATGGAAGTGCGATTCCCGTCTCCTTCACTCCTGATGGCCGCCGGCTGGCCTTTCACCAGCCCGGAGCCGGCACGGGCCGCGACATCTGGACGCTGCCGCTTGACCTGACCGACCCGGACCATCCTAAAGCCGGTGCCCCAGAACTCTTCCTGGCCACGCCAAGCGATGACGTCGAGCCTGCCTTTTCCCCCGATGGGCGCTGGCTGGCCTATTCGTCCGGCGAGGCGGGCACGTATGAAATATACGTGCGCCCCTTTCCCCCAGCCACAGGCGGTAAGTGGCAGGTTTCGTCCGGCGGCGGACGCTTTCCCATCTGGTCGCACACGTCCAAGGAGTTGTTTTACCTGGATTCCGGTCATATCATGGCGGCTCCTTACACCGCCGGCGGCGCCTTCTCCGCCGGCGCCCCGCGCCAGTGGTCAGCGACGCCAGTGCGCGCCACGGGCAATTGGCCACCGCTCGATCTGGCACCGGACGGCAAGCGCTTCGTGGTCTTCCTCGCAGCCGAATCACCCGCCGGCCGATCGAATATGCACGTTGGCTTCCTCCTGAACTTTTTCGACGAACTGAAGCGGCGTGTGCGCTGAGCGTGTCGCGGTGGGGTTCATTGGCCTGAAGCGGAATATCGTAGAATGCCTTGCATGACCTGCGCCAAAATAGTCCTCGTTCTTTTCGGGAGTTGTATCATGGCAGCCGCACAAGCGATTCAGCCCGCGGACTTGTGGAAGCAGCAGGTCCCCGCGGCTGATCACAAGCTGGCATATGGCCAGGACCCTCTACAGTTCGGTGAGTTGCGATTGCCGAAAACCAAGGGGCCGTATCCGGTCGTCATATTAGTGCACGGTGGATGCTACGTGGACCGTCTTCCCGGGCGTGACCCGCGCGACACCTCCTTCGAACCGTTGCGCCCCCTGGCCGCGGCTCTAGCCGACGCCGGAGTCGCTACCTGGAATATCGAGTACCGGCGTGCCGGAAATCCGGGCGGCGGATGGCCTGGCACCTTTCTCGATTTAGCCGCGGGCGCTGACTTTCTGCGAACCGTCGCGCGGGCTAATCGCTTGGACCTCCACCGCGTGGTCGTCGTTGGACATTCCTCCGGCGGATCGTTCGCGCACTGGCTCGCCGCCCGTTCGAAACTCCCCCGGTCAAGTCCGCTGTACTCGAAGAACCCTTTGCACGTGAAAGCCGTAGTGAATATCGATGGCCCTCCCGATCTGGCTGCATTTCAGCCGATAGAACGGAAGGGTTGTCCGGTTCCCGGCCTGACGCAACTCATGGGCGGTACTCCCTCCGAACAGCCCGAACGCTACGCCCAGAGTTCGGCGACCCCCCTGCTGCCGGTCGCCGTTCCGCAGACAATCGTCGCCGGCGGATTTCTGCTGTCCATGTACGATCTGGTCAGTAGCTATGAAGCCGCGGCAATGGCCAAGGGGGACTCCGTGACCGTATTAAAGCTGCAAGGTGCTGGACATTTCGATATGCTCGCGCCCGGGAGCCAATACGGGAAGCCCGTCGACGAAGCAATTCTGGCTTTGTTGAAATGAAGTGCGTTTATCCGGCCACTCAGCTCATTTGGGTTTCGGCTGAAACGCAGGAAGCGCATCTTCCCATTGATTGTCTGTCAACTGCCGAACTCCGCTTCCATCCGCACGCATCGCGAAGAGTTCGCCGTATGGCTGCGGTCCGTGGTCGCTGACCAACGCCTCGTCCTTCCAACCCTTACGGGAACTGCTGAACACAATCCACTCGCCGTCTGGCGACCATATTCCGTGCGCGTCGTTGCCTCTCGTGTGTGTCAGCCGCTGAACGCCGGAGCCGTCCGGCTTGATAGAGTAAATCTCGAAATCGCCGTCGCGGAAGCTCGTAAACTCGATCAGGTCCCCTTTCGGTGACCAGGCGGGAAAGTTGTCGTATTCGCTGGTGAGTGTGACGACTTTGCCGTCCGCCAGATTTAGAATCCGTAACCCCTGCTCCGGTCCTGCCACTCGAAATACTATCCGTTTCCCGTCCGGCGACCAGCTCGGAAAACCGGCATTTCCCGGCCCCTCGGTCAGCGTCCGACGTCCAGAGCCGTCCGGGTGGATAATCTCAATCGCGGCGGGTTTGGCGTGGCCGGTGAAGTAGGACCCGAACCCGAACGCGACCTCTTTCCCATCCGGCGACCAGGCCGGAAACGTTATTTGACCGTTTTTGCCACCGCTGTAAATTGTTCGGCCGCTTCCGCCCCTCGCGTCGAACATCTGGAGATCCGAGCCCACCGTCACCACGAAACGGTCGCCCGCCGGCGACCAGGCGGGGAAATTGCCAGTGCGATAGAGCGAAAACCCGGAGTCGCTGCTGAATGCCGGAAGCATTTCGGGTGCTGGGGCGTCAATCGTCTTCTGGTATACCACCGTCTTGCCATCCGGAGACCACGATGGATTTCGCATGACGCCGGGCACGCCGGTTTTGCCGGACACGAAAACCAGCCCTTTGGCATCGCCGAACTTCTCCAGAAATCCGACCTCGCCACCCGGCAGCCACTGTGGCGCGACTTTCAGTCCGGGCCCTGAAGTATATTCGTGGACCGTACCCGACTCCACGTTCATCGATACGATTTGCGATACCGCAGGCCGGTTGCGGCCAAACCGCCCCGGGTAAACGTCTTGCGGTGTCGACCGGTAAAACACGATTCGCCGCCCGTCGGGACTCCATCGCGGTGACCCGGCGTAGCCGCCCGGTTCGGTCAGGCGCCGCAGCGAGCTTCCGTCGGCTCGAACGATGTACAACGCCGTCGACTGGATTAACTCCCACCCGCCGTCCCATCGCGCGCGCGTGGTGTCGCGATCGGAAGTAAACGCGATCCACTTCCCGTCCGGCGACCAACTCGGCCGAAAGCTCCCCGCGTTCGTCTTTGCGACTGGCCTGGCGTGCCGGCTCGGGCTCGACAGATCCTGCAACCAGAGGTTGGCAAAGCCGCCTTCCCGGGTGGATACAAACGCGAGCGTCGACCCATCCGGTGACAGTGCCCCCTGGTCGTCAAAAGCGGGATCATCCGTCAGCCGTTCCAGTCCGCTGCCGTCTGGATGGACCCGGTAAATGTCCGCCGATCCGCCGCGCTCGGAGGTGAACACGATCCACTTTCCATTCGTGGAGAACGACGGGGTATAGTCCAGGCTGTCCGCCGGCAGCAGCGCACGTTCGTTACTGCCGTCGATATTGGCGAGGAATAAGCCAATCCGGGTGGGCCCAATTCGCGTAAACTGCAAGCGGGCGGGTTCACCGGCAATCGCCAGATTTAGGCTCAGCAGGCACAGCAGGAGTCGGATTCTCATCGCTGCCGCATTCTATCATTGACGTGGACCCCGGAAGCTGCGTTTTCAGAACGACTCCGACTTTGCCTCCAGCCGAAGTTTCGACATGTCAAGTTCTGAATCCAAGTGACTTCGGCGGCATTCCAACTACTGATGCGTAGCCGGCCAGTTTACCGATCCGGTCGGTTTACGCGCTACTCTTCCATTCCCAGTTTATCGAAGCCGACGATCCTACCCGGACCGGATAGGCCGGGCTATTCTCGCGCTCTGGTGAATCGCCATAATGTGGAGTGAAGGCTGACGCGCAGCGCCATGATCCTGCCGTCCGGCAGCCAGCCCAGAGAGCCATAATCGCTCCCGTTGTCGAACGGGAGCGGCTCTACGTGGCCGGTGCCCGTATCCAGCACTGCCGGTCCGATGAACCACGAATCGTGAAGCGAGACCAGCAGCCGGCCATCCGGGTTCCAACTGCCGGGCGAGAGGAGCTGATACGCCACCGAGTGGGACGAGTCGGCGAGAATCTCGCTCTCCGGCGCGCCATTCAGGGGAACCCGAAACAGGCGCATCTTTGGGCTTTCGAGCACGCTGACGAGTAGCGCTTGGCCGGAACGGTTGGCTACTACCCGATTGCCGGATCGAATCTTCCGAGCATCACCGCCGGCCGAGGGAATGGACCAGATGGTACCACCGGCGGCGAAGTAAACCGTGGCGCCATCGGAGGAGGCCGCCAGCGAAACGATCTCTCCCTTGCCAGGAGCGATTCGGCGCGTCATCCGCCCGGTCTCGATGTCGGCGAACCCAATCGTTCCGCGTGGTTCCGGACCGATCAGGAAGGCGATCTCCCGCTGGCCCGCCATTGTAGCCGGAACTGAGGTTTCCTCCGTGGTAGTAACCATCGCGACCGGGGACTTCCCTCGCTCCACGGCGACCAGGCGGTTACGTCCCGAATAGAACACATCCATGACCACGCGTCCGTCCGGTAGGACGACAATCGAGTCCGGATCGGAAACCCATGGAAACCGCGCCACCGTTTGCCCCTCATCACGATCCAGCGGGCGGCTTACCAACTCCGCCGGCACGTCGGTTACACACGCGTAGATGCTCCCGTCCGGTGCCGTTTCCACTCCCCACACTTCGTGGGTTGCTGTAAACACTGTTTGTGCGGTTCCGTGCCCGTGGGCGGGGACTGAAACCACGCGGGTAAATGGCCCGAATTCCTGTGTGATCAGCACGGATTTGCCGTCGCGCGTTACGGCGAAATCGGGCGCGCCGCTGCCCCGCGGGAGACCGGGCGCGAGTGGCTGTGTGGCGCCGGTAACGAGATCTACCACCAGCAGGTTCATCCCGGCTGCTTCCTTCCCCAACGGCGCTCCATCGACCAGCGCTTCTTTGCCGTCCGGAAATACGCGCGGATTGGAAAGGCTCTCTTGCGCGTCCACCACCGCCACCGGCAGGTCCTGTACCTTCCCTGTTGCGGGCCAGAAGCGGAACAGTTGCCACTCGTGGTTTGCGTTCAGCTTGACCGCCAGCAGGCTTCCATCAGGGAGCGCTTCGGGCCGAAAGGCGTCAGCGAAGACCAGGTGCTCGTCGCCGCCGAGCAACGGAACGCTGTAAATCCCCTTCGGCACAGAGGTGAAGCGATCATAATAGATGGCGCTTCCATCCGGCGCCCAGGCGACGTTCGTCACGTATCCCTGGCGGCGGTTATGGGTGAGCATCGACCAGTTCCCGGTTTCCGGTTTCATCACGGCGACCTGTGTATAGCCGTCCTCGATAGCGTAGAAGGCAATCAGTTGTCCGTCGGGCGAGGGACGGGGCCTGAAGGCGACTTCTGGGCCACCCAGAAGCGATCCCGTCCAGTTCGTGGACGGCGGCGGGGGCGCCAGCAGCAAGAAAGCTGCGATGGCGAGCGCCGTCGCCCCAACCGCGGCCGCCATAAGAATCCAGCGCCGCCGGCGCGACGTCCCTGCGAGATTTGGTGCGCCTCCGCTCGTGGTCCTGCTTTGCATTACCGCGCTCAGCGCAAACGACAGATCGCGCGCCGACTGAAAACGGCTGCCCGGATCCTTGTCCAGACAGTGGTGCACCACCTCCCGTACACCGGGCGGCACGGTCTCCGGCAGCTCCGGCAACGCCTGCTTGAGGATCGCCGTCATGGTTTCCACCGAAGTCTCACCCTGAAATGCACGGCCGCCGCTCAATAACTCATACACGACTACTCCGAAGCTGAAGATATCGGAACGATGATCGGCTTCCTTGCCGCGGACCTGCTCCGGCGACATGTAGCCAACCGTGCCCATCACCACGCCGGGTTCCGTCCGTTCCGCGATCGTGACCGTAGCGCCGTCCGCCCTTACCGATTGTGCAAGGGTGAGTTTGGCCAGCCCGAAATCCAGGATTTTGACGTGGCCGTCACGAGTCAGGAGGATATTCTCGGGCTTCAAGTCCCGGTGTACGACCCCTGCATCGTGCGCGGCAGCAAGGCCGTTGGCAATCTGGACGGCGCAGTCGAGGCTCTTCCGTAGCGCGAATACGCCCGCCCGCAGCGGTTCGCCGTCAATCAACTCGGTAACTATATATGGCGTGCTGTCTTCCATCCCCACGTCGTAGATCGCAATTATGTTGGGGTGATTCAGCGTAGCCACGGTACGCGCCTCGAATTCAAACCGCTGGCGCCGAGCCGGATCTGTGGCAAATTCCTGGGGCAGGACTTTCACTGCGACTTCGCGCTTCAATCGCGTGTCGCGTGCGCGATAGACCTCGCCCATTCCGCCGGCGCCAAGGGCCGCGAGAATCTCATAGGGTCCTAGACGAGTCCCAGCGGAGAGAGGCATATTGGAGCCAGCTTAAGCGATTCTACCGTATACCGGCCGGATTACGCTTTTATACCGGACAGACACCCTTCGAAGCCGTTATCACTCTTTGGTTCGGGAGGGCCGCTCACCAATGGCAAAGCAGCAATCTTTGAAGCGCGTTCGGCGAGCACCGAAAACGCTCCTCCGGCTTCCCGACCTGGATCAAGCCAAATCGGCGGTTCTCAACAGCCTGAGCTCCGTCGATGCGCAGCGAGGGTACTGCGATAAAGAGAATCAGGGCTGGCGTGAAGGCCCCGCCGCTGACGCTCGCCTGCAAGACGATTCGCTCTGCTGGCCGGGCCTGAACCGGATGCTCACCGCGATCAAGCATGTTCTTAACTATCGCGAATACCTCGTTGCTCATCTGCTGACGCCGCCGCTCCATGGATTCAACCTGCTCTCTCAAATGTCTGGCGGCAATGGCGTGGGCCAAATCCCGGTGCAGGAAGTAACAGGCGCTCGCACACGGACCCGGCCTGGCGCAACCTTGCCGTGCCCTTCACCGTCGTTGGCAGCGTCCACATCTGAAATTCCAGGTCGTCGGCAATCTGCCTATGCGAGCGCATCCCAGTCTCGGCCAAGCCACGCTGGTAAGCATTCCGAGGCGTCTGCCCAAGTGCCGGATGCTCGATGCCGTGCCAGAGGCCCGTTCATGCGGCTTCGGTACCAACCCGCCCCGGTGTGGACAACGGTAATGTCAGCGAGATCCGATGGTAAGGGACTCGCGGGGCAACTGATCCCCGCACCCCCCGGACGAGATGCACGAAGCCGTAACGCTCCATGGTTCTTAGCGTTCGGGACAGGTTTGATTTTTTTCTCCCAGTCAGTTCGGCGAGTTGCGCAAGCGATTCGGGAGCGGATTCGGCGATGGTCGCAAGCAGGGCACGGTTGCGGTCGGATAGGACCCTGGCAAAGCTTTCAGTCGATGTGA
Organism: Bryobacterales bacterium; assembly: GCA_003136215.1. Taxonomy (GTDB): domain Bacteria; phylum Acidobacteriota; class Terriglobia; order Bryobacterales; family Bryobacteraceae; genus Solibacter. The sequence goes on along the minus strand of PLDO01000330.1, from coordinate 1,071 downwards.
ACCATACTTTCGGCTCGCCGGCCGCCGGCCGGTACTCGCCTCGAGCGATGGCAACCGTCCGAGCTTTCATCTGCTCGTAACTGGCAATCCCTACGCGCAGCGTCCTCATTAGATGACTCCCTTCTCTTTCAAGAGTTTATCCACCTCGGTCCAAAAGTCCACCAGAAGTGTGGCCGCGTCTTTGAACCGATAAGGTCGAACAGTCTCCATCCGGTGCTTGTGGTCAAGAGGACCCCGGCTCTTGCCCCCAGGCCCACGCGATTCCCGGACGGAATGAGCGTTGTCAAATCCAACCAGTCGGTGGCCACCTGGCCCGTGCAGCGTCAACGAGTAGTTCAGCCCATGCGGCCGCTCGGCGGAACAAGCGACACGGCTGACCGAGAACCGAACCCAGTACTGGCCCTTCGCATCGACTACAAATACCTGGCCGTCAAGATCCAGCAGCACGTCTGCGCCTGGATCCCAATCATGGCCTTTCATCGATTCAAGGTTATCACCTATTGATAACCATTGCAACCGATAACGTCCGGAGCCGCTAGGAGCGCAGGGTTTTGGCGGCTAACTCCAGTCGGGCTACGCCCTCCCTCCGTCAGCCGGCAAAACCCCAAACGTGACCATCATCCGCAACGTCAACGGCCACCTCACCCCAAAAAAGCCGGCCACAAATCCCGAATTCCCGAGATAAGAGTTGGAGCACGCCACCGTGGTGGAAGTTCCACAGCAAGGGCATGCGACCTACGTTTTCTCGCGGCCCCCGAACCTCGATCAATGGGTCCGAGCGTACGCCCGAGCTGCCAAGGACGACATCCGCCAGAATCGGGGGAACGCAGCCGAGCAACTCGGCTTCCTGGGCCGCGTCATGCACGGCCGAAGTCCAAGAAACTGGGTGCGTGACCTCCGCGCTTTTGCCGAAAAGTGGTCCGCTACAGCGTGCCACTTCAGGCCCCAGAAGAGATTCATGCGGGAGACAAGCACTACCGCCTTTGAATGTCCGATCTCGGCCTGGCTAAAGGGCTGCCGAACACAGTTCGTGGGCGAGACGACGTCACCGTCCATCAACGTCACTTCGAG
>PLDO01000303.1 GCA_003136215.1 Bryobacterales bacterium | reverse complement strand
GCGACCCCCTGGTCGCGCTCTTTGCTTTCCTACCCTTTCTTCCGCCAGCGCTCTTCGATCATCTCCTGCAATTCCGCGATGCGGTGGCGCAGCTTCCGCTCTTTCTGCGAAATCTGGAAGAGGTAGCCGAAGATCACCAGCCAGCCGATGCCGTAAGCGTAAAAGAGCCAGTTCAAGTTTTCCATGCGTCAGTCCCTCCTCAAATCGTCCAATTCATGCGCGCGGCGGGTCAGGTCTTCGGCCGCGCGTTCCAGCCGGGCTACGCGGCGGCGCACCAGCAGGATGCACCACCACACCATCAGCATCGTGGCCATGCCGAAAAACAGCGTCGTCGACATGTCACCCGCCAGACCGGAGCCCTCGCCCCCACCGATCACCGGCGAGGGGTGCTGCGTCCGGAATATCCGGTTGGACATGTAGATCAGCGGCACATCCGCCATCCCCAGGATGCAGATGACGGCGCACACTGTCGCGCGGGCCTCCACCGGCGCGGCGCGGCGAATCACCAGGTAAGCCGCGTAGATGAAGAGCAGCAGGAAGGCGGAAGTGAGCTTGGCATCCCAGGTCCACCAGATGCCCCACACGCGCTTGGCCCACATGGAGCCCATCGCGATGTTGACGATTTCGAAGACCACCACCGTCTCATTGGCGGCCAGCGACAGGTCGTCGTACTTGCTGTCATGCTTCGCCAGGTAGAGGATGGCGGCGATGCCGCCCACGAAGCAGGCCACGAACGAGACCATCGCCGCCGGCACGTGGAAGTAGAAGATCCGCTGGATGATTCCCATGGTGGCCTCGGTGGAGACCCACATAAAGATCAGGTACAACTGGGTCAGCACCATGACTGCTGTGAGGCCCAACATCCACGCCGGAACTGCGGGCCGGTTGTCTGTAAGCGTCGAATCGGCGGTTCCGTTACTCATCGGTCCCTCTCGTTCTTACTGCAAGGCTTCGTTGAGCACGCGCGCCAGTCGCACGCCGGCCTTTTCGATCTGTTGTTTCACCAGCGGGTCGGCCTTTTTTTCGTACTTGGCGTCGATGGTGATTTGGGCTCCGGCGGCCACTTTGGGCAGGCGGCCGTAGGTGATCTTCTGGGCGGCCTTGTGCGATTCCTCGGCCCAATCGTTGACCGAGCCCTTGGCCCAGGATTTTTTGTGCTTGGCGGCGTCTTGGGCATAGGCGGGGAACAGATCGTCTTCCTTTCCCATAAGGCCCAGCAAGCCGCTGTCCCAGACGCCGTGCAGGTTCGACGGGCGGCCGGAGAACAGCACGTGCACGTCGTTGCCGCCCTTATCCTTATTGTCGGAGCAGTGCAAGGGCTGCTGCATGTCACCCACAAAGTGGATCAGGAACATCAGGGCTTCGCGCCGCGCCACGCCTTCGACGGCGGGGTCGCGCAGTTGCTTCCGGAAATCTTCGATCTTGGCGATCACACAGTCGCCCTTGTCGCAATCGCGCGCCATGTCGAGGTGCGGTTTGTCGATGGGAATATCGATGTAGTGCCACGGAGCGGTCTCGCGGCGCTGGTTGCGGACCTGGTCGGCCCAACTGGCGACTGACTGGATGGTCACGCCGGACCCCAGGATTTCGGTCACTTTCGCTCGCACGGCGGGCGTCAATTCGTCCCAGGCGATGCGCGCCACCAGGCTGTGGCCTTCGCCTCCCCACCCAAAAGCGGACATACATCCGCACAGTAGAATCACCGCGAACTTGCGCATAAGATCTGAGCGTATCACGTAGCGGAGCGGCGGCTATTCCCGGCAGATACCGCGCCGGCTGCCGCGAATGAAACTCACCAGGTGGAGCGTCTCGGAAGTCGGAAGTTCGACTTCGATGCGCTTCAGGGCCTCCTCCAGTTTGAGGCTGGAGCGGTATAAGAGCTGATAGGCGCGCTTGAGGATGCTGACGTCGGGAGCCTTGAAACCGGCGCGCTTCAGCCCCATCAGGTTGAGCCCCTTGGCGCCGATCTGAAAGCCGGCGAATGTGAAAAACGGCGGTGCGTCCAGGTTCACCCGCGTGTTGCCGCTCACCATGGCGAGGCGGCCGACTCTGGAATACTGATGCACGAGGACGCCGCCCGAGAGGAACGCCTGATCTTCGATCTCGACATAGCCGCCGAGCAGGACGCAACTGGCAATCACGGTCTGGCTGCCGATTTTGCAGTTGTGGGCAATGTGGCCGCTGGTCATGATGAAGTTGCCGTCGCCGATTTCGGTGACGGATTCCGGCGGCGTGCCGCGTGAAATAGTGAAATGCTCGCGGATTTTGTTGTCGTTGCCGATGTGGAGATAGCTGCGGTCGCCGGCGAAGTTCTTATCCAGCGGGTCTGTGCCGAGGACGGTGCCGGCGCCGATCTCGTTGCGCTCGCCGAGGGTGGTCCAGCGCTTGATGTATACGTAGGGATCGAGGACACAGTGGGCGCCGACAACGGCGTCAGGCTCGATGACGCAGAATTCGCCGATTCGCACACCGGGTCCGATATTGGCGTCGGAGGAGACGACGGCGGTGGGGGCGATGACGGCCGATGGATCGATGGGCATGAATTCGTATGATAAGCCCATTGCGGGGACGCGGAGAGAAGAAGTCCGAGCCGCGCCCGGATGGACAAGGCGGAGCCTTATCCCACTGGGGCCTGGAGAGCTATCATCGTTGCATGCGAGTTCGCGAATTGGCGGAATGGCTGGGCGCCACGTTCGAAGGCGACGGTGAGAAGGAACTGACGGCGGTGGCTCCGCTGGAATCGGCCGGGGCGGGCGACGTAGCCTTCGTGGGCACGCGCAAGGCGGCAGCCGCAGCGGAGTCCTCGTCGGCGGGGTGCCTGATCGTGCCGATGGAGTGGCCCTCCCATTCGTACCATACCGTGATCCGGGCAGTGGAGCCGCGGACGGCGTTCGCGCGCGCCATGAACCGCTTCTACCCCACGGTGGAACTGGCGCCCGGCGTGCATCCCACGGCGGTGGTCGGCAAGGATGTCGAGATGGGCGCGCTGGTCTACATCGGACCGCACGCGGTGGTGGGAGACGCGACGCGGATCGGCGTGGCGGCGGCGATCCACGCGGGCTGCGTGGTGGGCAAGCGGGTGTCGCTGGGCGAAGGATGCGTGCTGCATCCGAATGTCACGGTGTACGACAACGTAGATATCGGACGCGGCAGCGTGCTGCACTCGGGGTGCGTAATCGGGGCGGACGGGTTCGGCTACGTGATGGAACACGAGCGGTGGCATAAGTTTCCGCAGGTGGGCCGGGTGGAGATCGCCGACTTCGTGGAAATCGGAGCGAATTCGTGCGTGGACCGCGCCGCGCTGGGCGTAACTTCGATCGGCGAGGGGACCAAGTTGGACAACATGGTGCACGTGGGACACAACTGCCGAATCGGGAAGCACGTGGTGGTGGCGGCGCAGACGGGCTTCTCCGGGGGGGTGGTGGTGGAGGATTACGCGGTGATCGGCGGGCAGGTGGGGATCGGGGACAAGGCGCGGATTGAGTCGCGGGCGGTGCTGGGGTCGGGATGCGGCGTGCTGACGTCGAAGATCGTGCGCAGCGGGCAGACGATGTGGGGGACGCCGGCGCGTCCGTTGAAGCAGCACCTGGAGCAACTGGCCAACATGGCGCACGTGCCGGAGATGCGTAAGGAAATGCTGGATATGAAGCGCCGGCTGGCGGACCTGGAAAGGGAAATCTGATGCTGGTGGTAGTGGGCGGCCACGCGCGGAACATCGGCAAGACCAGCGTGGTGGCGGGGTTGATCCGCAAGTTCAGAGATCGCCGCTGGACGGCGTTGAAAATCACGCAGTACGGCAATGGGGTATGCGCGAACCACGCCGCGACGGCGGCATGCGAGTGCGAGCCGGCCGGGGGCGAGAAGTTCGCCCTTTCGGAGGAGTACGAGGCGGGGGGCACGGACTCCGGCAGGTTCCTGGCGGCGGGAGCGGAGCGCTCATTCTGGCTGCGCGTGCCATCGGGGGAACTGCCGCGCGCGGCTGGGATGGTCCAGAAGATTCTGGCGCAGGGCGACAACGTCATTGTGGAATCCAACAGCGTGGTGGAACTGGTGGCGCCGGATGTCTTCCTGATGCTGCTGGACTTCTCCTGCGAAGACTTTAAAGCTTCGAGCCTGCGTTTCATGGATCGCGCCGACGGGTTCGTGGTGATCGATCGCGGCATCAACGCGCCCCTGTGGGACGAAGTAGCACGGGAGATGTGGGACGGGAAGCCGCAGTTCCTGGTGAAGCCGCCGCGTTACGTGACGGCGGAAGTGGTGGAATTCGTGAGGTCCAGGATCTCGGCAGGCTCCGCGGGTTGAGTGCGCAGGCGGCTGACCGCGGCGCCGGCCTCGGAAAGCCGGCCCTCGGCCCGCGCCACCTGCTGCTCAATGATGTGCACATAGCTGTGGACGCGAGTCTGCGTGGAATCGCAGATCAACCCAAGGCAGTAAGCGCTGGTCTCGATATTCCCAAGTTGTTGGCGAAGGTCGTGAACCAGGTCGATCAGGATAGTTTCCGCCGGGGATGCTTTGGACATTGGCATGGTGTGCTGGACTGCAAAGAGAGTATAGCGCGTGCGGGACGGTGCGGGAGGGTTCAAATTGGTGGGTGACAGGCGCGCCACGTGCGGGAACGTACTTGCCCGTTCAGAGGGAAGATCCGGCGTGCGTCAGAGGGAGTGCATCGTGCATGCGTCGGGGCTCCACTCCGTGGAGTACACGACCACCTGGTTGCGGCCCTTGGCCTTGGCCGCGTAGAGGGCGTCGTCGGCTTTGCGGACGAGGGCTCCCGGCGAACAATTGGAGGAGCAGGCAACGCCCAGCGAGGCGGTGACCGCAACCGGTTGGCACGGGGTGAGGAAGGGCGTGGCGCCGATGGCCTCGCGCATGCGTTCGCCTTGCACGGCGGCATGGGAGGCGTCGCAGCCGGGGAGCACAATGAGGAATTCCTCGCCGCCGTAGCGGCCCACCGAATCGTAGCGGCGGGCGGCGGATTTCAGCCGGCGCGCGGCCTCGCGAAGCACGGCGTCCCCGGCCAGATGCCCATGGCAGTCGTTGATCGACTTGAAGCGGTCGAGGTCGGCCATGAGGACGGAGACCGGTTGGCCCGCGCGCGTTGCGCGGGAGAGTTCGTCGTCCAGCGTTTCGAGAATGCTGTTGCGGTTGATTAGGCCGGTCAGGCCATCGTGAGTGGCCTGTTCGCGGAGGGCCTCCCGGGCCTTGAGCAATTCCTCCTGGAGGTCGAGAATGCGGCGTCCGGCGTGCAAGCGGACGCGCAACTCGTGAGCATTGAATGGCTTGGTGAGGTAATCGTCGGCGCCGGCGTCCATTCCCTCGATGAGGTCCTGCGATTCGGTGCGCGCGGTGAGCAGCAGGATGTAGATATAAGGTTCGCGGTTGGCGCTGCGGATGGCGCGGCAGATTTCCACGCCGTCCATGCCGGGCATCATCCAATCCAGCACCGCCAGGCGTGGGGCATCCGGAGACTGCAGGATGCGCCAGGCTTCGGTACCGCTGCGCGCCACCACGGCCTGATACCCCCACTTGGTGAGCATCGTCTTCAGCATGGATTGGAACACCGGATTATCCTCGGCCGCCAGGACGCGCATGGGCGGCCCCGTGGGAGGCAGTGTGAGCGGTTGTATGTCGTCGCCGCCGATGCTGGTGGTCAAGGCGTTCTCCGAATACCCATATCGGCGGGCGGAGGGGGAATCTTTAATGCCGTGGCGCGAAAGGCTTTATCGGCGTTTGGAGATCACAGCGGCACCCGGCCGCGCAGATCCTGGTGGGAGAGCCATTCGCCGGAATTGGGCGCAGTGGAGCATGCCTCAGTACGCTCAGGACCCACCCGGCTATACCCGGACCATAACCACGAGTACTACCCTTTGTATACAGCCGGCGCCATACTTCAGTCACTTCACGGAAGGGCTTTTCGGAAGGCAAGAGCCAGCCTGAAGGAAAGGACAGGTGAATGAACGTGACTGCAATTGGCAACTTCTGGAACGATGACCAAGGACAGGACCTGATCGAGTACACCCTGCTGGTGGCGTTCGTGGCATTGGCCTCGGCGGTACTCTTCATCGGCGCCGGCGGCAGCGTTGCCGGCATTTGGAACGTCACCAACAGCCAACTCGCCGCGGCCAATGCCAGCGCGAGCGGGAGCTAGCCGGATCGCGGGGGCACCATCAACTAAAACGGGCCATCCTTGCCGGTTAGCGGCTTGCCGTTTCCCTTGGTGAGGGCGACGGCGGCGCTTCAGCGACCCTGCCGAGACGCCGACACGAAAAACTCCCACCGCCCGCTATGGCGGAGCGTTCCTCAATTCCATACAGGAACCACGGCAGTGTTGCCTCGCCCTCGGCGATCCGGCCGCGCTTAAACGTAAGCGTCTGACGATCTTAGTTTGACAGGAGCCGGATGGTGGCAAAGCAGCGGTCCGGCAGCACGACCCTGCTATCCTTGAACGTGCGCACAATCACTCGATCCATGGGCAGACACTCATTCACCATCATGCTTGCCGCGCTCTTGGGCGCGCTGGCTGCACTACCGGCGGCGGGACAATGGGCGCCGAGCCCACCGCCCGAACTCTCCTTTCTTTCGACCATTCTCAAAGTCAGAAAGAACATTCCCTACGAGATCTGGGGGGAGGTGAAGTTCTCGCTCAACGCGGACGGCGGTCCGGCCAAACAGGGCAAGCATTGGTTCATTCTGGCCGAAACCGGGAACGGCACCGATCCGGTGACGGAATGGAACAAGATCAAGCCGGCGTTCCTGCAGAACGGCTGGACCCTCCTCAAGGAATATCGCACGGGCGGACTGCGGGAGGTGCTGCAATACGCGAAGAACGGCGTGGAAGCCTGGGTGTACGTGGACTGGGACGGCGCGCCGATTATCTTTCGTTTGAACGTGATCGAAATCGCTCCGCTGCCCTTTACTCTGACGCTCGCCGCACCTGCCGCGACTCCCGAGAAAATCGCAACCGATACGGGAGACTTTCCCTATCTGGCGCCGCTCCCCGGATCGAAATTTCATCGCGGCGGCTGGGACAACACACCTTTTCGGGTGCAGCCGGCGGGCGCCCAACAGGCGGAAATGGTGGCGAACGGAACGCTCTATCGCGACTACGATTTTCCGGAGATTTCAAACGTGCTGCTAACCACGGCGTATCGCGACGCGCTCACCAAGGGAGGATGGGTGATCGTGCAGGAAGGGTCGAGCGTCATGCGGGCTCATTACGCGCAAAGGGGCCGGAACATCTGGGCAATGGTGTCGCCGAATGGCCCCGGCATGTACAGCATCAACGTGGCAGACGCGGGAACGGTGGACCTGGGGGCAAACCTCGCGAAGGCGTGCCACGTGGCGATCTACGGCGTGTTGTTCGACTTCAACAAATCGACCTTGCAGCCGTCTTCCGACGCGGCGCTGCAACCCGTGGCGACTATGCTGGCGGCGGATAAGACGCTGAAGGTGGAGATCCAGGGCCACACCGACAACGTCGGCGCCGACGCGTATAACCAAACGCTTTCCGAGGCACGGGCCAAGGCGGTGGTGACGTGGCTCACGCAACACGGCGTCGCCGCGGACCGGCTCACGGCTAAGGGCTACGGCAAGACCAAACCCGTCGCCGACAATGGCAGCGACGAAGGGCGCGCCAAGAATCGTCGCGTCGAGATCGCCGATCCGAGATGCTCGCCTAAGGGCAATTAGAATCGGCGCGAGACGCTGTTTGAACCGCTTCCTGCGGGCGCGAGCCTCCGGGGGACTAGGGCAGACGCATATCTTCCTTGCCATCGCCTCTGGAGGCCCCGGCTTCGTCGTATTTCTTGGAACGGAATGATGGATGGTGGAGATTCTGGAGTAACAGCGACGACTGCTTGTCGAAGGCACGTTGGACTTGTTGGGAAGCCTTGGCGTAGTTCCGCTCGAAGTGGGGCGTGCGGAGAAGTTTCATCACGCCGAGCGTTTGGTCTTTTTGCGATTCAACTTCTTGGCTTCCGCGTGGAGCGAAGCGATGAACTCTTTGTGGGTGGCATAAGGACCATGACCTTGGCCAGACTCGATTTCGGCCAAGCCGTCGGCGAGTTGGGCATCGACGATGCGGCGCTGCTCGGGCGTGTTTTCGTCGTCTACCGCCAGAGGCTTGGGATGGATGCTGATGACGCCTCCCGAGACCTTGAATTCGATCTTCT
>PLDO01000337.1 GCA_003136215.1 Bryobacterales bacterium | reverse complement strand
GAATGCGCCAGGATCGCAGCAATGGTCGCAGCACCCTGCCGATATGCTCCAAGAGCAACGCGGAATTAGCACGCAGGCCCGCCCGAACCCCTGGCGGCGGTATTTGCTCTGGCTCAGCGGAGTCTGGGTTCTGCCCTTTTGCTGGATGATGCGATGGCGGCTCTTCCCATCGGAAGTGGCCACCGGCCTGGCTTTGGCGATGGCGTGTCTGCTGGCGCCGCTTCCGGCGCTCGTGCTTTCGCGCCGCCAGCGTGATCGCGCGCTCTCCGCGGCCAGGAACGCCCGGGAAGAAGCGGAACAACTGAAGCTGCAGCTGGAGAACGTGCGTTATCGGACGGCACGGTTGCGCGAAGAACTGTCCGCCGCCGACCAGCAGGCCCGGTTGTCGCATCAACTCACGCTGCTGGGCCAGTTCACTGCCGGCTTCATGCACGAATTCAACAATCCGATGGCGATTGTGACCAGCCGCATCGAGGTGCTGCTGGAAGAACGCAACGCCGACACGGCGCTCTCTGGCGACCTCCAGCAGATGCTCACGGAGATGCGCTACATGGGCAACATTGCGCGCACGCTGCTTCAGGCATTGCGGCGCGAGCGGGGCAGCGAGGTCTTCGCGCCCTCGGCACCGTCCGAGGCTTTGGACGAGGCGCTGGCGGCACTCCTGCCTGCGGCCAATGATCAGGGGGTCCGGCTGGTGCGGGAAATCGCCGAGGTTCCCCGCGTCAACCTGCCCGGGCATGTGGTGAGTGAAGTCGTCCGCGGTCTGCTGAGCAATGCCCTGCACGCGCTGCGAGGGCGCGAGGACGCTACGATCTGGATCAGGCTGGAACCCTATCGCAGCGCGGGAGCCAAGGTGGTCGTCAGAATCGAAGACAATGGCCCGGGTGTTCCCGAGAGTATCCGGGAGCAACTGTTCGAGCCCTTCATTTCGCAAAGTCCGGGGCGGGAGCGGCTCGGGCTCGGACTCTTCCTGGGCGCCAGCCTCCTGAATATGTACGACGGCCGTCTGTGGTACGAAGAGAGAAGCGGGGGCGGCGCCAGTTTCGTCATCGAGATACCCCCGGCGCGATTCACGCGAGGCCAGCCCTATCATTGGTTTGTCGGAGGTAACCAGGCGTGAAGCGCATCTTCGTTATTGACGATGAGGCGGCGATGGGCGAGAACATTCAGCGCATGCTGAAGTTCCCCGAGACCACCGTGACGGCCTACGCGGATCCGGTCAAGGGCCTGGCGGACGCTCTCGCCAAGCCCCCCGACCTGCTGTTGCTGGACATGCGCATGCCGGGGATGTCGGGCGAGGAGGTCTTCGCGCAACTGCACCAGGCATATCCCAGCCTGCCCATCGTTTTTCTGACGGCGTTCGGATCGGTCGAAGGTGCGGTGCTGGCCATGCGCAACGGCGCATTCGATTATCTGCAGAAGCCGTTTCGGCGGGAAGATCTTCTGCTGCTGGTGAAGCGGGCGCTATCTCACGCCGAGTTGTCGCAGGAGGTCGAGCGGCTCAAAGGAAGGCTGGAGGCGCTCGGCGAAACCGATCATCCCCAGAGCCGCAGCGCCGTCATGATGGAATTGACCGACAAGGCCCGGCGGGCCGCCGCCACCGATGCCACCGTCATGATTCTGGGGGAGAGCGGCACCGGCAAGGAGGTCATGGCGCGTTACATTCACAGCCAGAGCCCGCGTAAGAACAGACCCTTTGTTCCGGTGGAGTGCAGTGCGCTGCCGGGCTCGCTGATCGAGAGCGAATTGTTCGGTTACGAGCGCGGAGCGTTCACCGGCGCCGACCGCACCAAGAAAGGTCTCATCGAATCGGCCGATGGCGGCACCTTGTTCCTGGACGAGATCGGCGACCTGAGCGTGGAACTGCAAACGCGCCTCTTTCGCTTCGTCGAAGAGCGCCAGCTGCGCCGTCTGGGAGGTCTCCAGCCGGTGCGCGTCGATTGCCGGATTCTGTGCGCCACCAACCAGGACCTGGCCGCGAAGATCAAGGCCGGCACGTTTCGCGAGGAGCTCTACTACCGGCTGGGAGTGGTCACGGTGAAACTGCCCCCGCTGCGCGAAAGGCCGGAGGACATTCCTCACCTGGCCCGCCTCTTCCTGGAGCGTTTTTCCCGGCGCTACGGCAAGAGCCTATCCGCCTCTCCCGGATTCTATGAAGCGCTTCTCACGCAGCCCTGGCCGGGCAACGTCCGGCAGCTCAAGAACGTGATGGAAAACCTCACGGCGCTCCATCCCGGCGGTGTTCTGGAGCCGCAGGACCTCGCCGCCGACCCGCAGCCCGCCGGCGCGGACTGCCATCTTTCCACGCTGCCGTGGAAAGAAGCGAGAGAACGGTATCTGGCGAGCTTCGAACTTTCTTACGCCCAGGCCTTGTTGACCCGGTGCGATGGCAATGTCAGCGCCGCGGCACGCGAGGCCGGCGTGGATCGCAAGACGTTTTACGCTCTCCTCAAGCGAGACAGGGATCCGCAGGCTGGGGAATAGGCACGCTCGGCGCGCCGTCCGTGGGGCGGGCCGAACCAGAGGGCTCATGCCCTTAAACGCGCGCTCGGCTTGAATCCGCTGCCGGTTTGCCGATGGAACGAACTGTTTCTGGAACGACCAGGACCTAGCACCGGAACACCGGTTCGGGGCCACCGGCCGGGCCAAAGTCCGATGTGGCGACAACGCGGGTATGTGGATTGCGTCCGGGTTACCGACGATACGACCTCGAGTCGGACGAAAAGGGCTACGCCGCCGCCGATGGAATCAGATCGTGATATCCTATTGCGCGGACTGCGGCAATGTTCAAGCTCTTCGGCTCCATGCTTGCGATTGTGCTCTTACTGCTGGTCCTGGTTTCCGGTTGGCATCCCCTCGCATCGGTTAAGGACATGTTCCGGGAATCCTCGGGAGACGACGCGACGGAAGCGCTCGGACAGCAATACATCAAGGACTACGAGAGGGCACGTGACGTGAAGCGCAACGCGGAACGGTGGAAGACAATCAAAGAGAGCCTGAAGGCACTCATTCCACAGAAGCGGGCGAAACCAGATGAAATTTGCCGCCAGCAGCCTGAAGATGGCAGCGGTTCCCACATAATAGTGGGGATGAGCGGCCAAATAGACCTGGGACCGGCATCGACTTGCGCGGATAGGCGGAAGTAGAAAAGCACTTGGGCCGAAAAGCCAGCATCTCCTGGTGAACGGAGAATCGACTATGCTAAAAGCCCAATTGCGATCCTCGTTTCCTCAAACTTGGTGTTCTCAACTGCTTGGTCTTGGCGTTAACACTATTTCGAGGCAATTGCGGGAACCATGAATTCCTCTACGAGCCCGAAGTGCTCGGGATACTCCGGCTGCTTCCAGTCCGATGTGCATAGGACCACCAGGTCCGCCCGCGGGATCACCATCAGGTACTGACCACCGTAGCCCCGCGCGTAGAACGCCTCATGCCCGCCGATGCTGGTGATCCACCACATGAAACCGTAGCTTGCCTTCTCGCCATAAAATTCGCCTCGGTTCTGGACCGTCACCGATTCCGCAATGTAAGCGGGCGATATGAGTTCGGTGCCGCGCCATGTGCCGTGCCGGAGGTACAGTTCGCCAAGCTTCAACAGGTCGCGTGAGCACCAAAGTCCGCTAAGCCCTCCCGATTGCAGTCCTTTGGAGTCCGCATACCACTCGACACGGCCCAGCCCCAACGGGTGGAACAACTCCGTTTGAGCGAAATCCAGTACTGACCTGCCCGTCGCTTTGCGCAGCACCCCGCCCAGCAGATGTGCCGCCGGGCTGCTGTATTTGAAGCCTCCGCCAGGTGGGTAAAGCAGTCGCTGCCGGAGGATCTCAGCAATTGGGTCACTCAGCATCTTGTCAAAACTCAGTTGCATCTCGTCAATCCCGGACGCCATGGTGAGCAGGTGCCGGATCGTGATCTCTCGGACTCTCTGGTCGGAAATGACACTCCGGTACTCCGGATAGTAGTCCAGTGCCTTGTTGTCCAGCGATTTGATCAGGCCCTTCTTTAGTGCGATTCCAACCAGCGCGGAAGAGACACTTTTGGTCATCGATTGGATGTTGTGCAGTTTCTCCGGCGACGCGTCGCCATAGTAATGTTCGAACACCAGACTCCCGTGCCGCGCTATCAGCAGGCTTCGGACATGCGGCAACTCCGCCCGGATCCGGGTATCTAGCCGCGTTAGCCTCGTTCCATCCAGCCCCTCTCGGGACGGCGGCGACATTGGCCAATCACTCGCGTATGCGGACTGCGCCGCTGCGGCGACCAGCAGGAAGACAATTCCGAGAGTAGAGAATTTGCGCACGGATGATTCCTCTGACCTCCCGTTTCAAGTATGGCGCGCGATGCTGGACGAGACCACCTGCTACAGACCCGGCGGCTCGATTATGGTTGGATGACGCTGACCGGAATGTTGGATAGCCGCATTCCGCCACACCTCGTACTGGGGAATGGATTCCGCAACCTCCAGAAGAGGCTGGGGAATCCACTCCCCACAAGGTCCGTTGGGCGCTTCTAATCAACTGAAAGGAAAGGAGCCTCAGCCTGGCCAGTAGAGTGCCTTTCAGGCGGGCATGGCTTCACCACGAAGTAAGTCCCGGCTCCTGGCCTTCGCGCCGGTTTTGGCGGTCCTGGGTTGCGCTGCACTGGCTCCACAGCCGGCACAGGCGATTCCGGCGTTCGCCCGGAAGTACGGTTTGAAGTGCTATAGCTGCCACACCATTCCGCCGGCCCTGAACAAGACTGGCTACACGTTCAAGCGCCTGGGGTACCGCCTGCCGCCGGATGAAATGGATGGCACCAAGCCGGCGCCGAAGATTACCGAGTTGGACAAAAACATCAAATTCAGCATCACCAATTCGCTGGCGGTGATCGGCCAGGCCAGCTTCACGGTAGACAAGGCCGGGGGCGATGGCATCACTCCCACCACCAGTAACAGCTTTAACCTGGATGAAGTGGCGCTGTTTGCGGCAGGGAGCGTGCCGGACAGCGGCTTTTCTTACTTCACCCACTTCGAACTGTCGCAGGGCGGCGCCAGTCCATTCCTGGAACAAGCGGTATTTGGCTACACTGCGGGCCGCGCCAATAGCAGCTTTTTCGTCAAGGCGGGTCAAATGCACATGCAGGAGGGAGAAGGCACGCGGGCGGCCATGTTCTACAACCTGTTCCCCGACCCCGCTCCGGTGCTGACCTACACCAGCCCGGTGCTCTTTACGCTGGACCAGCATCCGGTGGGAGTCAACGTGGGATACACCTGGGCTTCGAACTACTTCAAACAGGTGTTCGCGATCTCGGCCAAAGTCACCAACGGGCTGAACGCCGACGGCAGCGAGATTATTTTCAACTCCACCAAGAACTCCAAGGATTACTGGGTCGACGCCGATTACTGGTTCGGCCCCGATGGCGGCATCACCTTCATGACATACCAGGGCACCAAAGACATGGTGCAGAATCAGGGAACGGCGGATGAGTTCACCTACCGCCCCAGGGTTCGCCGTTACGGTATTTTCGGCAACTACCTGTTCTTCGACAAACTGGATGTCCTGGGTGGATATATGCGCAGCAACGACGATTGGCAGGACACGGCAGGCGCCAAAAACACCCAATTCATTTCCAACGGGTACCGCGCCGAGTTGGATTACTACCTGCAGCGAGGCTTCGCCGTCATGGCGAGGGGCGACTTCATGAAGCATAGCATCGGCGGTGGGCCGGCCACCCACTACAACGCCTGGAACATCGGCAGTGAAAAGGCGCTCACCGAACTCGGCAACGTGGTGATACGCGCCACCTACGGCCAGGAGCGCGATCAGGACCCGGTCACAGGCTTGGCGGTGAGCGACAAGCTCTTCAAACTCGATTTGCGGTTGATGTGGTAAAAGGAGTGACGAATATGAAGAAACTAATCCAGATCATGATAGTGCTCGCGCCCCTGGCGCTGGTGGCGCAGACGAGCAACGTGGTGCTTCCACAGGACAAGGGGCCGGACAAGATCGATGTGAGCGCCTACCCGGCGCCACAGCAGGCGGCCTATAAGGTGTTCTCCACAAAATGCTCCAAGTGCCACACCATCGCGCGGCCCCTCAACACCATGATGAAGCCCGACGAATGGAACCGCTATGTGAAACGCATGATGCACAAGCCGAACTCGGGCATCAGCGACGCCCAGGGAAAACAGATCTTCGATTTCATGGTTTACGATCAGGCCGAGCGGAAAGACAAGAACCCGAAGGCGTTTTTCCCGGCATTGAGCGACGAGGAAATCGAGAAGCTGAAGAAGTAGCAAACCGAAAGCCGCCCTGCCATGCGCTATAGCGTAACGGTTCCGGACCAGGAGTATTTCGACCGCAATATCCCGTGCCGCACCGCCTGCCCCATCCACACCGAGTGCGGGCGGTACGTGCAGGCCATCGGGATATCCCGGGACGAGGAGGCGTACCTTCTGGCGCGCGCTCCAAATCCGTTTGCCTACGTGTTGGGGCGAATCTGTGCGCACCCCTGCGAGGATGCCTGCCGGCGCGGCAA
>PLDO01000300.1 GCA_003136215.1 Bryobacterales bacterium | reverse complement strand
ATGCCGACCCAGAACACGAAGTTCGTGATGTCCCACGCCCAGCCGATAGGCCGGTTATTGCCCCACACGCCGATGCCGTTCCACACCAGGAACGTCAGCAACGCGCCGAGAAGCCCCGTGATGGTAGCGGTAATAGAGAGCGTAACCCAGTACTTGGTGGGCGTCTTGAGAACGTCGCCCTCCACGATCTGGCTGACCTTTTGGGTCAGATCGTGATAGCTGGGGTCGCCCCCCACCAGCGGCGGGTTGACTTTCATTAAAGCCGGATCTTGAATGACTGCGCTCATGCTCCTAGCTCCGGATGGGGATTGCGCAGCTTGGCCAGAAACGTCGTGCGCGGCTTGATGTCAAGTTCCGCGAGCATGGCGTAGTTGCGCTCCTGCTTTTTGAGTTTCGTTACTCTGCTGTTGGGATCGTTAATGTTTCCGAAGGTGATCGCATCGGCCGGGCAGGTTTGCTGGCAGGCCGTCTTGATCTCACCGTCTTTAATTTGACGGCGGCCATCCACCTTCGCGTGGATGCGGACCTCTTCGATGCGCTGCACGCAATAGGTGCATTTTTCCATCACGCCGCGGCTGCGCACCGAGACATCCGGATTGCGCTGCAGCTTCAGGCTGGGCGTTTCGAAATCGCTAAACAGGAAGAAATTGAAGCGCCGCACCTTGTAAGGGCAGTTGTTGGAGCAGTAACGCGTGCCCACGCACCGGTTGTAGACCATGTCGTTGAGGCCTTCGGAGCTGTGCGTGGTGGCCTGCACGGGGCAGACCAGCTCGCAGGGCGCGTTCTCGCAATGCATGCAGGGCACCGGCTGGTTGTAGATCGCCGGATCGCTCTCCTCGCCCTGATAGTAGGAATCCACGCGCAGCCAGTGCATGGCGCGTCCGCGGCGCACCTGGTCCTTGCCCACTACGGCGATATTGTTTTCCGCCTGGCTGGCCACGACGCAAGCGCCGCATCCGGTGCAGGAGTTGAGGTCGATGGCCATGCCCCACGCGTGGCCTTCGTACTTCCATTCGGGATAAAGCGAGAGTTCTTTCGGCGGATTCTCCGCGCCTTCGTGCGCAGACTCGGGATTCTTCTGGAAATCTGCCAGGTCGGCGCGGTGAATGATGTGGCGCCGGTCCGGAGTCTCCAGCAGATGAAAGTTCTGCGTGTCGGCGAATTCATACTTGCCGCCGGCCTTCACGGCTTCCATGCCGGTGTCCTGCCAGAGAGCTTTGGCGGTGCGCAGCCCGTAGGGGTTGAAGCCCATACCGGTGCCCGCGCGCCCGGCGTGCGTGCGCCCGTACCCGAGATGCAGCGTGGCTGCGCCGTTCACATGGCCGGGCTGGATAAATACAGGCGCGTTGAGCGAGCGGCCTTCATAGGTCAGCTTCAGCAGGTCGCCCTTCTGCACGCCAAGGCGGTGCGCGGTGGCCGGGCTGAGGAACGCGGCGTTGTCCCAGGTCAGCTTGGAAATCGGCTTGGGCAGTTCCTGCAACCAGCCGTTGTTGGCGAAGCGGCCGTCGTATATCGTGGGGTCGGGACGGAAGATGACTTCCAGCTTGCCGCCCAGGTGCCTGGCTCCGGCGCGTGAGCTGAGAGCTTCCCCGCGAACTATGAGAGTCTTCACCGGCAACGCCGTGCCGGGCACCACGCCGTCGTGCACGGCGCGCCGCCACCAGGCTTCGAAATCGGTCCCGGTGTGCTGGTCGTGCCAGTAGCCCTTGACCACATCGTACGGGGTCTTTTCCGGCTGTTCGGTAAACGATTGCAGCACCTGCATCGCCGAGCGTCCGCCGTAGAGCGGCTGGATCAGCGGCTGCTGAATGGTGACCGTGCCGTCAAAGGCGCGCGCGTCGCCCCAGGTTTCCAGGAAATGCGTTTCCGGCACCTGCCACTGGCACACATCGCTGGTTTCGTCGGCGTACAGGCCGAGACGAATCCGCAGCTTGGCTTTCTTCAGGCGGTCGCGCATCCCGAGTTCCACCGGCGCCGTGAATGCGGGGTTGCCGCCGATGACGATCAGCAGTTCCACCGCGCCGGCATCCAGGTCCTTCACCAGATCCTGCAACGACGCCAGTTGATCCACCGGATTGGCTTCGATCGAGTCGGTGTGGAACACCGTCTTGCCGGTATTGCCCAATTTCTCGTTCATGATGGCCGCCAGCGAGTGAACGATGGGCGGCTGTTGCTCGCCGGCGATTACGATGCCGGCGCCTTTGTTCAATTCCAGATCGCGCGCGATAGGGCCGAGCCACTTATAGATATCGTGGTTCTCGCCCGTCTTCGGACCCTGTGCGATGCCGAGCGAAATGGCCAGCGCCCAGGCGAACTCTTCGATGTCGCTGGCGCGCAAGGCCAGCCGGTGATCGGCTTTGGTGCCCGTCGGGGTGGGCATGGGCTCCACCACGTAAAGGCGGTTCATGGTGTCGTCGCGCGCGTCCACGCGGCGCCGCTTGGCGAACTGGCGCGCGTAGCGCAAACTGGCCGGACCGGACGCCAGGAAGTCCGCATCCAGGGAAACCACCACGTTGGCGTGGCTGAAATCGTAATAGGTATTCGCCGGTTGTCCGAATGCCTGCATGGCGGCCGTGCGCGCGCTGTGCGGCCCCGCGGCGTCCCACTGATGCCACTTGAGACCCGGATAGAGCTTCTGGATAGTGCGCAGTTGCTCCGCCATACTCGGCGAGGTCAAGGTCTCGGTGAGGATGCGAATGCCCGCGCCGTTCTTGGCTTTCTGCTGCGCCAGCGCATCCCGCAACGCACCCGTGAACGCGCCCCACGAGCGGATTTCGCCATTGTAGCTGAGCGCCTGGGAGCGGTCGGGATCGTAGAGTTGCAGCACCGCGGCCTGTGAGAAAGCATCGCAGGCGCCCAGCGTGGCTGGGTGCCCGGGGTTGCCTTCCACCTTCGTCGGCCGGCCCTCGTGGCTTTCCACCAGGACTCCGTTGGCCACCCCGTTCAACGTCACCGCGGTGGCGAAAAACAACGGCCGCCCCGGAATCAGGTCCTCCGGCTGCCGCACGTACGGCATGATGTGTTCCGTGGGCTGCCGCGTGCAGGCGGTCATGCCGGCCAGTGCCAGCGAAGCGCCCATCAGCTTCAGAAAATTGCGCCGGCCTTCGACGGGGTTTTCGTCTTCGCTCCAGCCCACCGCCTGGCGAGGGAACTCCCGCTCCAGCAAATCCTGGAATTCGGGCGTTGCCGCCAGATCGTCCAGGCTGCGCCAGTAATCGCGCCCGCGCGCGCCTTCCAGCCGGGCGCAAAGGGCGCTCCGTACCGCGGCCAGGTCTGTGTTCTTTTGTGGATCGTTCATCGGTGGCAAGTAGAACAGCTAGTCAGCGTGCGCGCGTCTTGAATCTTGTATTCGGCAACCAGCTTGCGGCCGATCTCTTCCTGATCTCCGGCCGGCTGGTAACCCATGGTGGTAACGAACTCGCGCGGTCTGACGAATTTTTCGGGGTTGCGGTGACAGTTAAGGCACCACTCCATCTGCAGCGAGTTCATCTGGTAGGTGAGGGGCATGCGGTCCACTCTGCCGTGGCAACTCTCGCAGCCCACACCTTTGTTGACATGAATGCCGTGGTTGAAATAGACGAAATCGGGCAGGTCGTTCACCCGCGTCCAGCGAATCGACTGATTGGTGCGGAAACTCGCGCGCACCGGCTCCAGCGTGGGACTCGTGCTCCAGATCTGCGAATGGCAGTTCATGCACGTCTTGGTGGGCGGAATATTGGCAAAGCTGGAAGTCTCCACCGTGGTGTGGCAATACCGGCAATCCACGCCGAGGCCGCCCACGTGGTGCGCATGGCTGAACGGCACTGGCTGCTCGCGGGATTGCGTCGCCCGCGTGGCGTAGTCCGACCGGCTCAACCGGTCCACTGCCCAGACGGCAAATCCCAGAATAAACACGGCGCCAAAGATGGTGACCCGCGTGAAGGTATTGGTGCTGCGGCGGAAGATCTGGGACATGGCTTACCTATGCCCCCGGCCCAGCGTTAAAAATGTGTCGTTTCGCATCGGGAAAAACAGCTGCCCAGTCCTTGTTCCCCAAAGAGTCTCTCTTCGTAACACTACACATACATGATGCGGCGACGAAGAATTTGTTTCATCTTATCGGATCGCCGGCACGCCAGACAAGAAACGGGCGTGCGAGCGCCGAATTTCCCCACAAGTTACTTGCGCGCCAACAAAAAAACGGCATCTTCCTGGCGGCTGTTCCCGCCGGCGGTACAAACCGCAAACTGCGCGGCCGGCGCGCCTGGCCGGCCACGGTCCCATAGCGACCCGCCGGCGTATTCGCCGTCTTTTCGCAACGCATAAAAGCTTAAATCGATTCCCGCCAATCTCTCCAGATCGTTGTCAAAATTCCGCGACACGCGTTTCAATGCGTCGAGAATTGCCTCTTTCGGCGACATCCCGTGCCGCATGTTCTCGACTACCGTATGCGCGCCGCAGACCCTCAAATTCTCTTCTCCGCGCCCCGTGGAGCCAGCGCCACCGATATCCTGGTCCAACCACAGACCGCCGCCCAGAATCGGCGAATCGCCGCAGCGCCCCGGGATCTTCCACGCCATCCCGCTGGTGGTGGTCACGGCCGACATTTCACCCTTCTCGTTCAACGCAATGCAATTGATGGTGCCGTGCGGAGGATCCACCGCCACCTGATACGCCCAGGCCAGGGTCTCGTCATCCACCCCCGGAAACGCCTTCCTCAGCTCGGCGATCTTCTTCTTGGGCGGAGCGTCGGTCAGGGATTCCCAGTTGGTGTGCCCGTTGCGGTCGCGCATTTCGCGCTTCCACATGCGGAACGCCAACCGCGAGCGGTCGGTCAGCAGGTCTTCTTCCTGGTAGCCGTAAACCTTGGCGAAACGCAGGGCGCCCTCGCCCACCAGCATCATGTGCTCGGTTTCCGCCAGCACCAGTTGGGCGATCTTCGAAGGCGTCTTGATGCCGCGCAGCGCGCCTACCGCCCCGCCGCGCCGCGTGGGCCCGTGAATGCAGCTGGCATCCAGTTCCACGACGCCGTCTTCATTGGGAAGACCACCGTACCCCACGCTGGTATCGCGCGGGTCTAATTCCACGATATTTACGCCGGCGATCACGGCGTCCAGCGTATCGCCGCCGCCCTGCATCAACTCCATGGCCTTGGCACAGCAGTTTATGCCACCGTTGAACGCGTTGGCGCTGGACACCACGACGGGTTTTGGGCGCGCCTGGGCGGCCGCCTTCTGCGCCATGGGAAGCACAGCCACGCCTAACATCACCGCCCGTCTGCTGAGACTCAGATCCTTCATGAGGTTTCTCCGTCCGCCTGTGGCGGCACAACGGCCGCCCGCCGCGTCCGAACGCCAACGGATCGCTGAATTGGAAAGATTTCACATTATGTCATACGCCAACCGGGAGAGTGTAGTCCGGTATGGAAGGGGTGCACTTGACGCGGTGCGAGCCGACTGTATGCTTTAATGAACTACCCGGCCTGACGGCTCGGGGACCTTGTCATGATGCGCAGGTATGCCGGAATCGGGCTTCTGATCGTGGGCTGCGCCGCCGCCCTCGTTCACCAGGCGCGGCATCTCGGTTTGACGGTCGATGAAACCTCTCACTTCGCCGCGGCATACGTGTACTGGCTGGGCGAAGATGTGCTCCAGCCCGCGGATGCGCCGCCGCTCACGCGGGCGATTTGCGGCTGGGTTCCCCGCCTGCTGGGCGCGCCCCGCCCGCGGGACACCAACGGGTGGAACGAGCGCGACGCCTACCTGATTGGCGCGGAGATTCTGGACCGTCCGAACATCCGCGCCCGCCGCCTGCTGTTTTACACCCGTCTTCCGTTCCTCGTCTTCCCCCTGCTGATCGTTTTTCTGCTCTGGCACTGGGGCCGCCAGTTGTTCGGCGAGCCGGTTGGCCTGTGTCTTGCCGCGTGCGGCGCCCTGGAGCCCACCATTCAAGGTCACGGCGTACTCATCAACTCCGACGTGCCGGCCGCCTTCGGAGCCCTCTGGTTTGCCTACGCGGCCTGGAGATATTGGCGCACCCCCAATGTGGGCCGGTTGCTGATGTTGACGCTGGCCGTGGTTCTGGCAGTTCTCACCAAGTTCACGTTGCTGCCGCTGGCCATTGCGGGGTTCGGGTTGGCTCTCTGGAAAGGTCCGCGCCTTCTGGGTGCGATCGCGATCCCATTGGCCGTCTATACCGGAATCCTGGCCGCCTCGCAGTTTCAGGCGCAACCGGTCCCGCAGGTCGAAATCCATCAATTGAGCGGCGCGGGCGTGCCCGATTGGGCCCTGCCCGGAGTGAGGATGCTTGCCCGTCTGCCGTGGCCGCTCCAATTCGTGCGCGGCCTGCTCTTTATCGGCGGAAGCCTTCAGGGCGAGGGCTTTACGGGATACATGTTGGGCCACAAGATCCGCGGCTGGGTTCCGTTCTATTTCCCGCTCGCCTGGGCAATCAAGTTCCCCATCCCGCTCCAGATGCTCAGTATGGCCGGACTGGCGGCCCTCTTCATCCGGATTCGGCGGCGTGAGGCCGGCGCAGCCGATCTGCTGATATGGGGGTCGGCTGCATTCTTCTTTGGAGTGGCTGCAATTTCGAATTCCCATATCGGGTTTCGCCATGTGCTGCCGGCGCTGCCGTTTTCTATTCTGGGTGGGGGCTTCGCGCTGGCGCGGTGGAGCGCCCGCCGCGCCGCTCGCGTGGCGATTGCGCTTTCTCTCGCCTGGCTCGCCGTCTCCTCGCTGCACGTCTATCCTAATGGCATTTCCTACTTCAACGAATGGATTGGCGGCCCTACGCAAGGATGGAGATACCTGGCGGACAGCAATATCGATTGGGGTCAGAATCTACCCGACCTCGGAGTCTACCTGGCACGAAATCGAATCGGCCGCATCAAGACCTTCATCTTCGGCTTCGATAACCCTTACCACTATCTCAAGCCCGGCACCATGGATCCTCAGACGCTGCCCGCCACCGATAATCCCGCGTTGGCGCGTGATTACCAGCCGCCGCCGGGCACCTACGCGGTCAGCGTGAATTTCCTGACGGGTTTCCTGTTCCCCCAGGGTTATGAGGACTATCTGGCTTATTTCCGCCGGCGCCCTCCCGACGCCCACGCCGGGTATTCCATTCTCATCTACGACGTGAGGTAGGTCCACCCCACCTGTTACACTGATGCCCATGAGGGTCTCGACCACCGTATTGCTGTGCCTCGCTCTATTCTCCGCAACCGCCCAGCAGAAAGCCGGGAAACCGGCGGACGTCCGCATTCTGGAAACCAAGGCCGTGCGGGAAGGCGACAAGATTTCGGTCGATGGCAGGGTCCGCGTCACCGGCGAAAAGCCGTTACGCGGATTGGTGATCATCTTCGATTTCCGCTCGCCGGAGAAAGAAGTCGTGACCAGCCAAAGGGCGATCATCGACGAAGATACCCTGGAAACCGGAAGGGAAGGCGTCTTCCACTCCGAGATGGCCGATTCCGCGCGCGCCGTCCGCTATACGGTGCGTGCCTTCGACATGCATGAAAAAGAGCTGCGCGTGGCCAATCCGGGACCCTATCCGGTGGAATAGGCAAGTACCCTCCGACTCTTTTTACAAAGTTTTTACAACTCCGCCATCACCTTAGATCCGCTCGCCCGTAGCATTACCTTAGAAGGCAACCCAAGGAGGGCGCAATGGCAATGTTACAGGCCGTAAACAATCGTCAACTGATGCCGTATCGCGACGAACACCTCACCATGGACTTCAGTCAACAGGCGGTGGCACTCGACTCCGAACGCATGACGTTGACCCGTAAGGAGTACGATTTGCTGGCGTTACTGGTGCAGCACGCGGGCGAAATCATCCCCCGTGATGCGCTTTTGATGCAGGTCTGGGGCTACAGCGCGGAGATCCGTACGCGCACGCTCGATGTCCACGTGCGCAGGCTGCGCAAGAAGCTTGGCGGCTACGCCGAGCAGTACATCGAGACCATCTTCGGCATTGGATACCGCTTCCAGCCCTTCCATGCCCCGCGGTTCTTTCAACACCAGGCAGACAATCAGATCATGGCGATGGGCGCGTAAGCCGCGCTGGTGCGCACTCGGGCAGATCCCCATTCGGGAACCGCCGTCAGCGTGAACCCCGGCCGGCGTCGCAGTTCCCGCGCGGCATATCGCAAATCGGAAACGATGGAGTGCGTAACGCAATAGACTCCCCGGCCCCGTCGTGGTTAGGCACCAGGCGGTGGGACAGACGATCGTTTTGTGTCGTCTGTCGAGTTGCCACACACTAGCGGGAATGACAGACCACGCAGGGCGATGGTCTGTCCCACTGCAAGCCTCAATTGACACCCCCTTGCGGTGCTGTTAGCCTGAGTTTTCATGCCAGCCCCGCCCGCCCTCCGCGTTACGCCCTTGAACTCTGTCCATCGCGCCCTCGGCGCCAGGATGGTGGATTTCGGCGGGTGGGACATGCCCGTGCAGTACTCTGGAATCATCGACGAGCACAATGCCGTGCGCCAGGCCGTCGGCGTCTTCGATGTCAGCCACATGGGCGAGATCGAAATCCGCGGGCCCCAAGCCGCCACGCTCACCGACTACGTCACCACCAACGCCGTCCACAAGCTGAAACTTGGCCAGGCCCATTACTCCGGCCTGCTTTACGAGCACGGCGGCTTCGTCGACGACATCCTGGTCCACAAGGTGGCTGACGATCATTACTTCCTCTGCGTCAACGCCTCCAATCAGGATAAGGATTTCGAGCACATCGTCTCGCAGAACAAATTCGGCGCCGTTGTGGAGAACAATGGCGCGCGCTACGCGCAGATCGCCATCCAGGGGCCCAAAGCCAGGCCCACCCTGCAAAAGCTCACGCCGGTGGATCTCGCCGCCATCAAGTATTACTGGTTCACGGACGGCGAAGTCTGCGGCACCCCCGCGCGCATCGCGCACACCGGGTACACCGGCGAGGACGGCTTCGAAATCTACGTGCCCCCGGCCGACGCCGTACGCATCTGGAATCTCGTCATGGACGCCGGTGCCGAATTCGGCATCAAACCCTGCGGGCTGGGCGCGCGCAACACCCTGCGGCTGGAGGCCAAGATGGCGCTGTACGGCCACGAAATCGATGCCTCCATCTCCCCGCTCGAAGCCGATCTCGGCTGGATTGTGAAACTCGACAAGGGCGAGTTCGTGGGCCGCGATGCGCTCCTCAAGCAGAAAGAGAGCGGCATCCGGCGCAAGCTCATCGGATTCGAAATGTGCGCCCGCGGAATCGCCCGCGATGGCTACGAAGTCTTCCTCAACGGCGCCGCCGCCGGTTGGGTCACTAGTGGCGGCCCGGCGCCATCCCTCAACAAGAACATCGGATTGTGTTACCTTCCGGCAGAGCAGTCGGTTCCCGCAACGCGCATTCAAGTCATGATCCGCAACCAGCCTGTGGATGCGGTGACGGTGGAAACTCCGTTTTATAAACGAGCGAAATAAATCATGTATCCAGACAATTTCCGGTATACCAAGGAACACGAGTGGGTGCACGCCGATGGCGACGCCGGCACCGTGGGCATCACCGACCATGCGCAGGAGGAGTTGGGCGACATCGTCTACGTGGACCTGCCCAAGGTAGGAAGCAGAATCGACGCGGGGAAATCGCTCGGCTCCGTGGAGAGCGTGAAAGCGGTCTCCGAAATCTACTCGCCCGTCAGTGGGGAGATCACCGAGATCAACGAATCCCTGGCCGACGCGCCGGAGAAACTGAATGCCGATCCCCACGGCGACGCCTGGCTGGTGAAGATCCGCCTCAGCGACCTCGACGAGTTGCAGCATCTCATGTCGGCGGCCGACTATCAAAGCTACGTAGGAGCCGAAAAGTAGTTGCGCTATCTACCGAAATCCGAATCCGAGCGCCGCGCCATGTTGGACGCTTGCGGCGCCAGTACGCCGGAAGAGTTGTTCGCCCACCTGCCCGATGCGGTGCGGCTCAACCGGCCGCTCAATCTCGCGCCCGGCATCTCCGAATACGAGATCGTGGACTACTTCCGCGACCTTGGGGCCGGTTGCGCCACGGGCTACGCCAGTTTCCTCGGCGCCGGCGTGTACCAGCATTTCCGGCCGGTGCTGGTGGATACCGTGGTTTCACGCGGCGAGTTCCTCACCTCCTACACGCCCTATCAGGCCGAGATCTCGCAGGGCACGCTCACCGCCATCTTCGAGTTCCAGACCATGATCTGCCAGCTCACCGGCATGGATGTGGCCAACGCCTNNAGCCGCCATGATGGCGGCGCGCGCCACCGGCAAGGGCCGCGTCCTGGTATCTAGAACCGTCCACCCCGAGTACCGCGAAGTGCTCGCCACTTATGCCCGGAATCAAGGCATGCCGGTCGCCGAATTTGGCTACGTGGCCGGATCCGGCAGCCTCGATCTGGAAGACCTGGAACGCCAGATGGACTCTCTCACCTGCGCGGTCATCATCCAG
>PLDO01000487.1 GCA_003136215.1 Bryobacterales bacterium | reverse complement strand
AAAGCGTGCGTGCTCGTGTTGTAGTTCACCACCCCGCCCGCGCCGCTGCAGCTCGCCAGTGCCGCCCAGGATCCCGTGGCGGCCGCCGTGGTCAGCAGCACCTGATCCGCCGCGCTGTTGGTCGGCACACTCGTGCCGTTGACCTTCCCCACAGTCATGGCGCCGCCATTGGCCACGCTTGCGTCGCCGGAGATCGTCACCCCTCCGACCGTCGTCGATCCCGCCCCCACGTACTGCGCCATCTGCGGATTGCTGCCGGCGTTGATCGTCCCCGTTCCACTGCCCGATGCGCCCGTGGCTCCGGTCGGACCCTGCGGCCCGGTCGCACCCGTGGCTCCCGTGGTGCCTTGCACGCCTTGCGGACCCTGCGGCCCGGTCGCGCCGCTCGGTCCCGTTGGTCCCACCCCGCCGTTGATGACGACGTAATAGTTGCTCTGCGGAGACCCGAAGGAAACCACCACATCGTACGTCGAGGGGTTCACGCTCCATCCCACCGAAACCGCGTTGCGGGGAGAGGCATTGTCGTAGACAGCCACCAGCAGAGCCGCCGTGGCAAAACCGTGCGTTGCCCCGGTGATCGTCTTCGTCATGTCGGGGCCCGCGATGAGCGGGGAGTTATACGCCGCCGCGCCAGCCCCTCCGCCTGCCCCCGTGCTGGTCCAGTGGTTCGCCGCGTCGCAATAGTACAGCGTCCCCGGCGAGGTGGTGGTCAGCAAATAGACGTCCAGGCCCGCCGTGCACGTGGCCGGCAGCGCCGTCCCTTGCCGCGACGCCGGCTTGGCATTGAGGATCTGTTCCAGCTGCGGATATTGCGTGTGAGGCACCGGCACCCACTGCGCGCACCCGAGCGCGGCCGTCGCGAACATCGTCAGCAAAATCTTCATGGCTTCATGTTTCCCCAGGAGTCGGAATTCAGGCTGCCCCACACGCTCTCGTCGGTATTGGTGCCAACCACGCCGCGCCCCGTATCCCGCGCAGCCCGCTCCAGCCGGTGCCGCGTGAACCGGTCCGCCATCCGCATCGCCACAATCTTGCGCACCTGCGCATGCTCCACCATCAACAGCTGCTGCAATACGCCGTCGAACTTCGCCTCGTACATCTTGGCGAGTTGCAGGTACGCTCCTCGTTGGCCGGCATCGTCCGTCTGCCCGGCCAGATAGGCATACCCGTCCGCCCTGCAGCCGTACAACAGCGCCGAGCTGCCCACGAACGGCAGCGGCGAGCCGTTGGTGTTGCTGCCATCGAAGCCGATCGCCGCGTGCACATACTCCACCGGGATCCCCCGCGCATTCAGCGGCGGCGGATAGAACCGGATCTGGTGAACCACCGGCGGCGTGTTCTCGCTCGAGTCGTCGTACATCGCGTAAGAGGTGGGAGTCTGCACCAGCGTGCGCGGCCCGCAGCTCGCCTCCATCTCCGCGATCGACATATATTCGTTCAGGAAGCCCGTCGTCGGGTTGCCGACACCGTTGGGAACGATGCTGCGCACATCGGAGGGCAGCGGGTAGATGTCCTGCATCAACACGTAAGCCGACGCCGGATAGACCGTGCCCGCGGCGTCGACGCCGTTGCCCTCATAGGGCCGGTCCAGCGTCGCGCTCGTCGCCGAGACGTACGTGAAGGTGTAGACCACCGTGTCGCCCGGCAGGTAGAATTGCAGGCCCGTTTGGCCGGTCACCCAGGCCGTCCCCGCCCCTGTCACGTTGGCCGATCCCACCGTGAGGCTCACCGTGTCCGCCCCCGACTGGTACGCAGCCGTGGTCTGGACCGTGCAGCGGTACTTCAGCCCCTTCCAGTTGGTGGCCTCGAGGACCTGCTCATAGCGGCCGTTCAGCCACTCGTCGAGCAAGTCGAGCGGAGTGCCCGGCAGCGTGATTTGTAACTGAAGTCTGAGTTGGCCCCAGGTCATAGAATCACCTCAACACCCGCCCGGATACCAAAGGCTCGTCGTCGTGTTCCAGACCAGCGTGATGGCCTTGCCCACCGTGGCAGTGCATGCCGCCGCAATATTCCCTCCAGTTGCGAGCGACCAGGCTCCGGTGGGGAGCAGCGTCACGGGCCCAGTAAACACACCACCGGCGCCAAGGGATGACCGTACAACTGTGGTGATCGTAGCCGTTCCACTGACCCGCTGAATGGGGTTGACTGGCGTGATGGACGAACTGCTGACGATATCTACGCCCACCACGTCATCGATCCCGGCATTGTCCCTCACGATGACGTTTGGGGACGTGGACGAATTGATAATGGGAAGAGCAGTGTTCAGGTATGAGAAGCGATTACCCGTCACCTGCACATTGGGGTTGGTCGGCCCTTGGATCAAGATGCCAGCCGAGGCACTCGTCACCTCAAGGTAGTTGTCGGCTATGTGGGCGTCAAACGCCGTGTTTTGAACAATGATTCCGTACCCGTAAGGGATGATCGAGAGGCGGGAGTGTACCACTGAATTCCCCCGGCTGGACCCCGAGATCAAGACTGCTGATTGCGCTGTGGTCTTCGCGCTGCTGATGGTGGTTCCGATCAGCTCGTTCATGAAGGACGAACCGCCGAAGTCCACACCGAAGGTGTAGTACTGGTCAACCATCACGCCTGAGATCGTGCTGTACGATGGGTTCCCATTTACTCCGCCAACCACCCCGCCCTGCATGTTCACGCCGTTTGTGGCTCCCACGATGGACCCGCCAATCACCTGCACGCCCTGGCAGTCGCTCAGAATATCGACTCCATCGGCCGCATTCATAAGCCCTTGCGTGGTGAAGTCCACCAGCGACGAATTGATCGCCCGCTGGAAGGTGACCACGGCCGCGCGCTGGAAGGTCAGAGAGCCTAGACCTATGCTCGTGAAATGCTGGACGTTCGCCACCTGCACGTTGAAGCTGTAATTGCCGTAACTATAGGGGCCGGTGCCCGCTAAAGTCGAGCCGACAAACATGGTGGTGTTGTCGATGAGCTTGATATTGCTCGCCTGCGCCACGAAGCACCGATCGATAAAAATCGCCGTGCCGATGTCGTTGAACTGGAGAGCATCGAGCGTAGTGTGGAAGTTTTGCAAGAGGCTGATGCCCACCACCGAATTCACGGGCGTGGTGTGGAGGTCGAAGGCAAGGGCCCGGAAGGAGATACCGGTGGCACCAGCCACTCCCTGGAACATGGTCGTTGTGGACGATCCCGGCACCAGCACTGTGGAAGCGCCCGCCCCGCGAATCTCCACGGAGGAAGGAACTGAAACCGTGCCGTAAATGGTGTACGTCCCGGCCGGTATGTAGATGAGCGATCCGACTCCCCCCACGTTGATTTCTTCCTGCACGCCTCCATTGGCCGGGCCGATGGTCCAGGCCCCGCTGTGAGCATACTGCGGGGTGACGGTGATGGTGCCGCTCGCGGCGCCGCTCGTGCAGGTGCCGCCGGTGATTGGCACCGGCTCCGCGGTTCCCGTGCCGCCGGAGAGATAGACCTGGTGCGCTGTGTCGGTGCCGGCCACTCCCAGCGGACACGGGGAAAGCGCGATAGCTTGGTTGACCCCGTACTGGATCAGCGTCCCGCCAGGAGTCTGCGCGGGGAACGCATAGTCCGCCACGCTCGTGATGGCGGGGGCCGCCCACTGATAATTAGTGGTGCTGCCCGTGTTGGGCTGGATCCTCAAAAACTGAAGCTGGCTTCCTCCGCCTGGGAAACTGCCGGAAAACACCTGCGTCCAGTAGACCGTGCCGCCAGGCGCCGGCGTGTTGTTGCGGTTGGCGCCCGACAGACTCACATAATTTGCGCCGCCGTAGCTGACGACATCCTGCGGGTTGTACGTGGTGGTCGAACTCCACGCGCCCGCCCAGCGCATCTTGTTGTAGTACAGCCAGGTCAGCGAGACTGGAGTGCCCTGCCCGGGCAGCGTGATGATTTGCGCGAAACTGAGACCTGCGAGGATGGCTGCCAGCACGGCAACGCGAAGCGTCTTCATGCTGGGTTATTCGCCAGCGCGCTAAATGGGGATCTCTTCCCAGGTGATCGAGCAGCCGTACAGCACCGCCGTGCCGGCGGCCTGCCACATCGGCACCCAGGTGTAGCCGGGTGGGATGATGATCGAGCCGTCCACCAGGTCATCGGTCGAAACCAGATAGGGCGATGCCGGCGTGGTGACCGTGGTCGAGAAGTTCGCCAGCATGTGCGTGTTGTTGGCCGCGCCTCCGGTGAGTGCCGCGCCCGCCGCCGAAACGTAGCCCCGCGCCACGGAGTTGGCGCCCGCGCCCATCCTGTTGTTCAGAATCGTGCCGCTTGGGGCTAGGGTCGGAACCCCCGCCTGATACCCATGGAAGATCGGCCCCGCGCCTTCCGTGGTTGCCGAGATCACTCCCAGACGGAAGCGCAGCAAGACCAGGTGCATGCCCGATGCCACCGGATTCGCCAAAGCGAACTGCGTGATCGCCGCGGCCGTGCCGCCCACCACATTGCCCGCCGCCACCGTGCCGGTGTTGGCCCCCAGCGTCATGCTGAACACGTTGCCGCGGTACACCGACTCCTGATAGGAGCAGTGCCCGTTCGCCATTACCGAGGCGCCGTCCTTCGTGCACCGCTCTTGGGTGAGCGCTCCGTCCGAGAGGACTTGCGGGCCGGTTTTCACTTGCGGAAACATAGCTTCTCCTTGAACTGGGTTTCTTAAACGGGGATCTCTTCCCAGGTGATCGAATACCCGCACAAAACCGAGGTGCCGGCGGCCGCGTGCAGCGGCGCCCAGCCGCCGCCTTGCGGCACAATCAGTACGCCGTCGAGCAGGTCATCGGTGGTCACCAGGTAGGGCGAGGCCTGCGCCGTGGCGGTAGTCGAGAAATTGGCCAGGATGTGCGTCTGCACCGCCGGGGCGCCGGTCAGGGCCGTCCCGGCTTGTGCCGCGGTAGCGAACCCTTTCGCGATGGACGGAGTTCCGGCACCCACGATATTGCTCAGAACCGTGCCGGTGCCCGCGACGCTGGTGGAACCCACGTAGAAGCCGTGGAACAATGGGCCGCCCACCGGAGTGCCCGAAAGGATGCCCAGGCGGAAGCGCAGCAGCACCAGCAGCTTCCCTGACGCCGGCGGATTAAACAGGGCGAACTGCACGGCGGCCGCTGCCGTCGCGCCCACCAGGTTGCCGGCCGCGTTGCCCGCGGCCGTCGCCGGCAGGACCATACTGAACACGTTGCCGCGATACGTCGGTTCCTGATAGTAGCCGTGTGCGTTGATGCCGACCAGCGACCCGTCTTTGGAGCAGCGCTCCTGTGTCAGGTCTCCATCGTTCAGCAGCTGAGGCCCGGTCTTGACTTGCGGAAACATAAACTTTTCTCCCTTACTTCAGCAGTTCGGCCGAGAGCGAATAGGTGTAGCTCAGCCCGTCGGCATGTTTCACAATGGCGTCCCACTGGTACGGCACCGCCCGGCTCACCGCTTCGCGGATGTTGCCGAACGCCGGATCCGGCGCGAACGTCATTTCGTAGCAGTAGGTGCCGACCTGGCTCACCGGGACGCCCCCGGTGGTCAGTTCGACCTTGCCGCCGCTAATCCTGTCGTAGCCGCGGATCACTACCGACACGCCGGCGCCCCCCGGCACTACCGACAGATTCAGGTACAGCCGGATGGCTGCCACGTCCGGATCGGTGAAGATCTGGCTCGCCGTGCTGACGGTGCGCGCCGCGCTGGGCAGCAGGCCCCGGATCGCTTTGGTGCCGATGTTGGGCATTAGAGTAGATGGACGCGGTAAGTGGTGTACACCTTGATGGTTCCCGCCGCCGTCCCCGGCTGAGTGAAGGCCGAAGCCGCCACCAGACTCAGGCCGACGTTGGCGGTCATGGCGAAAGCCGCGGTCGACAGCGGCACGAACTGAATCACGTTGCTCGCGCCCGCGCCGATCGAGCTGGCGGCTGAGATCACGCCGGTGAGGGCCGCCCCGCCGCCGCCCAGGTTGACGGTGATATTGCCGCCGCCGG
>PLDO01000378.1 GCA_003136215.1 Bryobacterales bacterium | reverse complement strand
CCAGATTGCGCCCCACCAGGATAGTTTCGCCATGTCCCGTGCCTTCGCCGCCGTACGCCACTCGTTCGCCGATCTCCAGATCCGTCACCGTGGCGTGGCGCGCCGCCACCACCCCGGCGCCCGAATACCCCAGTACCGCGTACTCGCTGAATTTGGCGCGCACTTCCGCGATGGTGGCCGCCGGACCGGTCTTCATGGCCACGTCCCAGATCTTGCGCAGATGCGACGGATTGTCGGCCACCTCCGAGAACAGGCTGTCGCGATGGATGCTGGCCGTCTCGGTGCCGCTCGAGATCAGCGAATAGAGCGGCCGCACCAGCACGTGGTGGGGCAGAAGCGTGGGGTCGGGGACCTCGTCCACGATGATCTCTTTCAGTCCTTTGCGGATGACCTGTTTCATGCGTGCCGGCCGCCAGACTCCAGGGTAACAAGCGCGAGGGCCGGGCGAGGCCCGATTCTCGCGAAGCCCCATGCCGCATAATGAGGGATAGCCCATGACCGTCGAGATTGAAGGCGTTACCCTACACTTGGCCCACCCGGACGAACTTTCCATCCAATGGGTCGGGCAGGACGAATTGATGCGGCAGTTGCTGGCCGCCTGGATGGTGGTCAACGAACAGGACCTCCCCATGAACCCGCGCCTGCTGGGCAAGCCGGGTGTCGGCAAAACTACCCTCGCTTATGCTGCCGGCCGCCGCATGGGCCGCGACGTCTACATCCTGCAAGCCACCATGGATACCCGCCCGGAAGACCTGCTGGTCACCCCCGTGATCGAAGGCGGCGGCAACCTGCGCTACGTGGCGTCGCCCCTCGTCACCGCCATGATCAAAGGCGGCATCGCCATCGTCGACGAGGGCAATCGCATGAGCGAAAAGAGCTGGGCCAGCCTGGCACCGCTGCTGGATAACCGCCGTTACGTGGAATCCATCGTCGCCGGCATCAAGATTAAGGCTCACCCGCACTTCCGCCTCGTCGCCACCATGAACGACGATGCCAGCACCTTCGAATTGCCGGAATACATCCACTCGCGCCTGCAACCGCAGATCTTCATCGATTTCCCGGAACGCGACGAGGAACACCACATCCTCAAGGAGAACCTGCCCTTCGCCGAAGAGCGCATCCTGAGCTACGTGGTGGATTTCCTACAGATAGCGCACGCCGCCGACGAGCGCTACACCGTGCGTGACGGCATCAACATCGCCCGCTACGCCATCAAGCTCAAGAGCTTGGCCACGCACCGCACGCATGAATCCGAAGCCCTGGAGATCGCCGTCGTCCAGGTGCTGGGAGAGGAAGCCTTACGCTATGCCCGGAGAAATCGACCTTCCGATTCCTGATCCGGGCAGCCTCGCGCGCGGCCGCTTCACGTACTTTCCGGTGGTCCCCGGGCGCCTGGAATTCGCCCTCGAAGTGCGCGCCGCCATCCTGCGCGACCGCCCCGAGGTGGTCGCCCTGGAACTGCCCGCCACCCTCCAGGCCGCCTGGATGCGCGCCGTTTCGCGACTCCCCGAAATCTCCGTCATCTTCTACCCCGATGAGAGCGCCGGTGAAGACGAGGCCGTCTACGTCCCCATCGAGCCCTCCGACCCCTTCACCGAGGCCATCCGCAGCGGCCTCGAAATCGGCGCGGAGATCGTCTTCGCCGACCCCGATGCCGGCCACCGCCCCCACCTCAGGGACGCCTATCCGGACCCCTACGCCGTGCGCCACATCGGCCTCGCGCGCTATATCGAGGCCTACCGCGTCTATCCGCAACCGCGCTCCGAGGAACTCTCGCGCCACGCCGCCGGCATCGCCTGGAAGCTCCAGGGCGCCAACCCGCTTGCCAAGGTGCTGGTGGTGATCTCGCTCAACCTGCTTGACCCGGTGCTGGACGCGATGGAAGAGCCGCAGGCGCAACCCATGGCGCGCACCCGCCGCGAAGCCATCGAACTGCTCAACCCGCATCCCGAATCGCTGGCCGAAATCCTGCTCGAATACCCCGCCCTGCAGTGGCGCTACGAGACCTATCGCGGCCTTATGACCGACGCCAACCTGATCGACCGCCGCCACGCGCAACTTTCCGTCCTGCGCGCCGCCGAAAAGGAGTACGAGGCCAATACCGGCGAGCGCATCGCCCACTGGCAGCGCCGCCTGCTGGCCCGCTATACGCGCAATCTCGCCCTCGCCGCCAACGATCTCTCGGCCGGCATCTTCGATCTCGCCGTAGCCGCCCGCGGCATCGCCGACGACAACTACGCCTGGGATGTCTGGGAGGCCGCCGGACTCTATCCGCCGCAACGCCTCGAAAGCGACATTCCCACCGCGCGCATCACGGGCGAAGAGGTCTGGATCGACACCCGCCGCATCCGCCTGCGCCGCCGCCTGCCCAACACCAAGCAGAAACTGCGCCCCTACGGCCTCAAGCCGCGCAAGAAAGAGAAGTTCCCCGGCGAATGGGCCAGCCAATTGAATGGCTCGGGCATCTGCTCCTATCCCCCCGAAGACCTCGTCATCGAGGACTACGGACGCTNNGCGTCGAGCCCTTCACCACCTCGATTCTGGATGGCATCGACCTCCGCGAGACCATCCGCAAGTGGTACGAAAAGCGCATCTACGTGCGCCACTTCCAGAAGATCCATGGCGAGGTGGGCAGCGTGGTGGTGATCTTCGACGAGGATCGCGATAACCGCTACTCCTATATGACCACCTGGCTGGGCGAGAACCAGAACGAATCCGACATGGCGTTCTATTCCACCTTCCCGTTCGACAACCTGGTGGGTCCCGGCATCGGCCGCGGCGAATATGGCGGCTTCCTGATGAGCCTGCCCGCCCGCCGCATGTACGACGTCTGGCAGGACCCGGATTACGAGTTCGCCGAATCCAAGTCCGAGCGCCTGCTGATGGCCGGGCTGGACTATTCCATCCACCGCCACGTGGTCTACGTCGCCGCCAAACCGCCCCGCACCATCTTCCGCGGCATCGCCGCGCGCCTCGGCCGCACCATCATGTACATCCCCATCGGCCAACTCTCCCCGGTATCGCTGAAAAGGATCCGCGTCGTCCACGTGCTCGATGGCTACGACAAGCGCGAAATCGCCAAGGACTACATAAGGTAGCGCTCAGCGTCCGAATACCTCTTCCCATGTAGAATGATGATTGATGACGGGCAAGATCAGTGTGGTAATCGAACAAGACGAGCACGGTTGTTATGCATGGTGCCCGGAATTAAAGGGTTGCCAATCGCAAGGCGGGACGGTCGAGGACGCACTGACCAATATCCGTGAGGCGATCGAGCTCTTCCTGGAGACCCTGACCGATGAGGAGCGCTCCGCGGCACTGAGCCGGGAGATTCTGACCACCTCGATCCAGGTTCATGCCTAAGGCGCCGCGCCTGACCGCGGCGGAAGCTTCCACCGGGCAGTATCCCTCCGTGTAGTCCGTCGCCATTCAAAGTGGACGCGCTCCACCCCGAATCAGTATCCTGAACCATGCGCGTCTTCCTTCTCGCCGCCTTCGCGGCGTGCCTCCACGCCCAGCCCGCGGACCTCGTCCTCCGCAACGGCAAGATCGTCACCATGAACCCCGCGGCGCCCACCGCGCAGGCGCTCGCTGTGCGCGCAGGCAAGATTACCGCACTTGGCGCCGATAGCGCCGCCGCCCAGTGGACCGGCCCCAACACCAAGGTCGTCGATCTCCACGGCATGCTGGCCATTCCCGGCTTCATCGAAGGCCACGGACATTTCACCGGCGTTGGCGAATTCCGCATGGGCCTCGACCTCCGCGAAGCCCGCACCTGGGACGACATCGTCGCTCAGGTGGCCCGCGCCGTCAAACAGGCCAAACCCGGCGAATGGATTGTCGGCCGCGGCTGGCACCAGTCCAAATGGACCGTCCCGCCCAACCCCAACGTCGAAGGCTTCCCGCTCCACGTCTCCCTCGACAAAGTCTCCCCCAACAACCCCGTAATCCTCACCCACGCCAGCGGACACGCCGCCTTCGTCAACGGCAAGGCCCTCGATCTCGCCGGC
>PLDO01000550.1 GCA_003136215.1 Bryobacterales bacterium | reverse complement strand
GCAGGCGGTGCAGCTTTCGAGGTGTGGGGTCTTTCGCCAGGAACTCCCGCACCTGGGAGAAATAGGCGCTCACCATGGGCGGCAACTCGCGCCGCGCATTTGCCGCCACGCGTTCCCGATCTTTCCATTTCATCCCGAGGGCCATTTCATAGCTCCAACCGCGCCTGCCACCGGCGCTGGAAGCCGCGATGTTGCCAGCGCCGCAATTCCCGGCGCAGTTCCGTCTCCGCGGCGCGTCGCTCTTCGTCCAACCGCCGCACCAGGGGGGAGACAGAGGGGACTCCGGCCTTCGCCAGCAGCTCTATGGCGATATCGCGATCGCGTACGCTTCCGCAGGCATCCATCAGGTCGCCCAGGCGGCGCCGTACCGGCTTCCACGAGCGCCCGGGGTAGAACTGCGCAAATAGGCGCAGGCAGCGGCTCAGGCGGCGGATAGCCACCNNCCTCGGTGGCCTTGGCGGTCTGGTTGGCCAGCGCCTTGACTTCGGAGGCCACCACGGCGAAGCCTTTTCCGGCATCGCCGGCGCGCGCCGCGCGATTCACCTGGGATGCCAGGCCGCGCAGCAGGATCCGGGTCTGCAGACGCACGTACTCGCGCATCGTCATTCCCTCGCCTTCACCACCGAGATGGGGCGGTGGTAGATCTGTTGGAAGGCTTCGCCGGCCCGCTCGGCGGCCCACTGCTCCAGGTCGATATCGCCGGTTGCGCGCACTTGGAGGACCACGGCCCCGCCGTCGCGCACCCGGCAGTCCACTCCCTGTATGCGCTGTTCGCGGCTGCGATCCAGATTGTCCGCGAGGCGCAGGATGGGGATCATCATCATGAGGGTGTTGCGCTCTTCCGGCGACAACGCCAGGAACAGGCTGTGCAGCGGGTTGGGCAGCGACTTGCGGTGATACCGGCACAATGCCGCGATCATCAGGCGCTCGCGATCCGTGAAGCCCGCCATGTCGGAGTTCGACACGACGTAGTAGGAGTGCTTGTGATGGCTGACGGCGCTCACGAAGTGCCCCACGTCGTGCAAGTGGGCTGCCGCTTCCAGCAGTTTTCCACAACCGGGAGGCAGCCCGTGCAGCGGCTGAAGCGCGGTGAAGAGCAGGTTGGAAATGTCCGCCACTTTGCGCGCATGCTCCAGCGAGACACCGTAGCGCCGTCCCATATCTTCCACCTCGCGCCGTTGATCGCGGCTCAGGCGGGAGAGTTCGGCGCCCACGTTCCGCGCCGCCAGATCGGCGATGATGCCGTCGCGCACGCCGGCCCGCGAGTAATAAAACGCCGGCAGGTGGAACTCCTGCAGGAACTGGAGGAGCACGCTCATGCCAGGCACGATGATCTCGGCGCGCCGCGGACCGATGCCGGTAATCCTGCGCCTCTCGGCAAGACCCAGTCCGGAGATCCTGAGGTAGAGTTTACGCACTTGCGCGGTCGAGATGCGCAGGCGGTCGATCTCTTCGCGCTTGGAGCGCGGCACGCGCGCCGCCACGGCTGCCACCGCGCTCGCCGTGGCCGAGGTGGCGATCACGCGATCCCATCCGGCGTGTCCCAGGCGCCGCAGCGGCGCGTCCAGCTTGGCCTGGATATATTCGTGCATCTGGTGGATCTGCAGCGCGTCCGGCGGATCGTCCTTGAGAAACGCCGCGCGCAAACGGACCGCGCCGAGCGGTTTCGAATACGCTTCCGCCAGGTGCCCGCCGCTTGCCGCGATGATCTCCGCGCTGCCGCCGCCGATATCGATGATGAGGACCCGCTTGTCCCCCTGCGGCCAAACGCTCTCCACTCCCAGGTGAATCAGCCGCGCCTCTTCGCGGCCCGAAATGATCTCCACCGGCGCGCCCACCGCTTCCGCCGCGCGCGCCAGAAACTCGCGCTGATTGCGGGTATCGCGAATCGCGCTGGTGGCCACCACGCGCACGCCCACGACGTCCAGTTTGCGGTAGAGTCCGGCCATGCGCGCCAGCACCGCGCACGTAGCCTTCAGGGCTTCTTCGCCGACCGCGCCGTTGGAGAACACGCCCTCACCCAGGCGGGTGACTTCGCGGTCGCTCGCCAGCACGCGCGCCGGCAGTCCCGGAACCAGCTCCGCGGCTTCCATGCGGATCGAGTTGCTGCCGATATCGATGGCGGCGTAGCGGGGCACGCTTCCATTCTATCGGCCGGTGGGCGATAGTGGTTTTGCGCCCCCGTTACAATGGAGTGACTGATGCAGATCTACCTGCTACGCCACGGCATCGCCGAGGACCCCAAATCCGGGCAGCCGGATTCCGAGCGCCCCCTCACCGGCGAAGGGCGCGACAAATTGCGGCGCGTCCTGAAGCGCGCGCGAACCGCCGACCTCGACCCCAGCCTCATCCTCTCCAGCCCGTACCGCCGCGCCATGGAGAGCGCCGCCGTGGCCGCCGAGGTTCTCGGCTACAAGGGCGAGATCGTGCGCACGCCCGCGCTCGTGCCCGAAGCCTCGCCTTTCGACGCGTGGGAAGAGATTCGCAATCGTAAGAATGAACGCTCCATCCTGCTTTCCAGCCACGAACCCCTGATGAGCTCCCTGGCGGCCTTCCTCCTCGATAGCCCCGCCTTGCACGTGGAGATGAAAAAAGCCGCCCTCGTGCGCATCGATTGCGACCGCTTCGGACCCAAGGCGGCCGGTGTACTAAAGTGGATGCTGACGCCGGGAGTCTGTCTGGAATGAACATCGACAAAGCGACCGCGAAATACGAGGAATGGCTCTCGCAGCATCTCCGCCTGCTGCCAGCCGATCTCACTTTCAAGCACGCGCAGATGCGCTCCGCCCCGTTTCCCTTTTTGCGCGCCACCTACTATCGCTGGGCACAGGTCTGGGCTGAAATCTGCCCGAAGGCCGCCAAGGCGCCGGTGGTTTTGGCCGTCGGCGACCTGCACATCGAGAACTTCGGAACCTGGCGGGATATCGAGGGGCGCCTGATCTGGGGCATCAACGATTTCGACGAAGCGTGGCGCTTGCCTTACACCAACGATCTGATCCGCCTCGCCACCAGCGCGCTGCTGGCGCCCGCCGCCTGCGGCGCCAAGCCCGCCGTCGACGCGCTGCTCAAGGGATATGTGGACGCGCTGGTTGCCGGCGGAAGACCCTTCGCGCTGGCCGAACACCACGTCGCGCTGCGCGCCATGGCCACCGCGCGCTTGCACGCGCCCGAGCAGTTCTGGGAGAAGTTGCACGCGCTCCCGGTAGAGAAAAAAGCGCCTCCCGCCGGGGCGCGGAAGGCCATCGAGAGCATGATGCCGGAAAAGGGCCTGGACTGGCACATCGCGCATCGCGTCGCCGGCCTCGGCAGCCTGGGGCGCGAACGGTATGTCGCGCTCGCCGACTGGCGCGGTGGCAGCATCGCGCGCGAAGCCAAAGCGCTTGCCCCGTCAGCCTGCTTCTGGGCGCGGGAGGGAAAAGGCGCGGCGCCCATTCTGTACCAGAAAATTCTCGACACCGCGATTCGCTGCCGCGACCCTTTCGTGCGGTTTCAGAAGCGCTGGATCGTGCGCCGCCTGGCCCCCGATTGCTCGCGCATCGAACTCGTCGCCATGCCCAAGGAGCGCGACGAGTTCCGGCTGCTCCACGGCATGGGCTGGGAGACAGCCAACATCCACCTGGGCAGCATCAAAGCTCGCGCACTTCTCGCCGATCTCAAAAAACGCCCCGCTGACTGGTTATTGAAGGCTGCGCAGGCGATGCAGAAATCGGTGCTGGCGGATTTCAGGGCGCAGGGGAAATGAGACAGGTGGGACAGACCATCGCCTTTTGTGGTCTGTCGTGCCTGGCTAACCTGAAGTTGACAGACGACACAAAACGATCGTCTGTCCCACAATCCTACTCTACCCGGTAGTTCGGCGCTTCTTTGGTGATGATGACGTCATGCACGTGGCTTTCGCGCAGACCGGCCGAGGAGACGCGCAGGAAGCGCGCCTTCTGCTGCAACTCCTGGATGTCGTGAGCCCCGCAGTATCCCATGCCGCTGCGTAATCCGCCCACCAGTTGATAGGCCAGATCGGCCAGCGGACCCTTGGCCGCCACCCGGCCCTCGATGCCTTCCGGCACCAGTTTGCCGCCGGGTTCCTGCGCGTACCGATCCGAACTGCCCTGCGACATGGCGCCCATCGAACCCATCCCGCGATACGTCTTAAACGTGCGTCCCTGGAAGAGGATGGTCTCGCCGGGACTCTCGTCCGTGCCCGCCAGCAGGCTGCCGATCATCACGCAATCGGCGCCCGCCGCGATCGCCTTGACGATATCGGTGCCGCGGCAGAACGAGCCGTCGACCATGATCCCGGCGCGGCCGGCAACGGCGGCGACGATCTCGGGCAGTATCTGCATGGCGCCGCGGCCGTGATCGAGCTGCCGTCCGCCGTGATTGGAAACATAGATCCACTCGACGCCGTGATCGAGCGCGATAACGGCATCCTCCGCGGTGGCGATCCCCTTGATGACCAGCGGAATCCTGTACTTGTCCTTGATCAGTTTGACGGTGCGCCACTCGAGCCCCATCTGGAATTCGCCGCCGCTGACGCGCAGACGGCTGGCGCGGATGTAACGCTTGGCGATATCGCGTTCACGCCGGCTGTAATGCGCGGTGTCGACGGTCAGGCAAAACGCGGTATTTCCGCTTGCGATCGCCCGGTTGACATGCTCCTCGACGAAGGCGTCGTCGCCGCGGACATAGAGCTGGTACATCCGCATCGCGTCCGGTGCGGCCCTGGCGACGTTCTCCAGCCCGGGTTCAGAAACCGAGCTCAACATGTGCGCGGCGCCGAAGCGGCCCGCGCCGCGCACGACGCTGGCGGCGCTGCCGGGATCGAATGTCTCCAGCGCCCCGACCGGTGCCAGCACCACCGGTAAACGCAATTTGCGGCCGAACGTCTCGACCGACGCATCGACGTTGCTGACATCGCGCAGCACACGCGGCCGGAATGCGATCGCGTCAAGCGCCATCCGGTTGCGGCGCAGGGAGGACTCGGTCTCGGTGGCCCCGACAATGTAGTCCAAGGCATTCTGATCGAGGTAGATCAGCGCCATGCGCACGAGTTCGTGAAGGTTCTGGAATTCTTCGGCGCTGGCGCCGAGTTCGGCGGCAGCCGCCGGCCTGATCGGTGTTGCGTCGTTCATGGTGTCCTCCCGGGATTGCGTGGCGGCTTTGCTTGGTCTTTCGCCTATCGCTTCCGGAGCTTCCACGCTACCCTCAAAGTGCTATGGCTGGTACCAGCGGGACGAGATAAGAGATCCCGATTCATTTTCGGCCGCGCTGGCCGGTTTCGATCTGCACTTCCACACCCTGGCGAAGGCGACCTTGACCGGCCTCTACGGCCGCTGAGCTTCGCCGTCCACGGTCAGTCGCCGTTCGACCGATTGTGATTCGGCGGCTGTCGTGCTGTTGTGAGTCGCACGCCCTTCTAATTACAAGTTGGACAGGAAGCGGGATTCCGGCTTTGCCGCAGCCGCCGAGCGCGTATATCGTTGCCGTTTGGCAGAACACCACCGGGCATCATGCCGGGACACCGTGTTCAGCGCCGAACAGGCAATGAACCATGTCCGCGATGCTGCTGTTTTCACCGCTGACGATCCGAGGCATCGAGCTGCGCAACCGCATCGTGGTGCCGCCGATGCATCAATACTCCGCGGTGAAGGGATTTCCCACCGACTGGCATCTGATGAATGTCGGCAAGTTCGCCGCCGGCGGAGCAGGCCTCGTCGTCGTCGAGTCGCCCAAGGTCGAGCGGCGCGGCTGCGGAACGCTCGGCGATCTCGGCATCTGGGACGACGCCTTCGTCGAGCC
This sequence comes from Bryobacterales bacterium, assembly GCA_003136215.1. Taxonomy (GTDB): domain Bacteria; phylum Acidobacteriota; class Terriglobia; order Bryobacterales; family Bryobacteraceae; genus Solibacter. Next base: position 689 of record PLDO01000550.1, on the reverse strand, counting down.
GCTGGCGCGGCTGGTGAAGTTCATCAAGCAGCAGAACGCGGCGGCCGGCATCCAGCTCGGTCATTCCGGCCGCAAGGCGCGCGCCAGGCGGCCGTGGGAAGGCGACGGGCCGCTGCAGCGAACGCCCGAGATCGACGACTGGGAGGCGTGGGCGCCGGTCGCGCCGAGCGCGATCGCGCATAGCGAGAAATGGCCGGTGCCAAAGGCGCTGGAGCGGCACGAAGTAAAGGACCTGGTGCAGGCCTGGGGCCAAGCGGCGCGGCGCGCCGATGAAGCCGGCTTCGACGTGCTCGAGCTTCATGGTGCGCATGGCTATCTGGTGCATCAGTTCCTGTCCGAGCGGTCGAACCAGCGCACCGACGAATATGGCGGATCGGAAGCCAACCGGATGCGCTTCATCACCGAGATCACCGAAGCCGTGCGCGAACACTGGCCCGACCACAAGCCGCTATTCGTTCGGCTGTCGGTGGAGGACAGCGCCGGATGGGGGCCGGAACAAAGCTCGCGGTTAGCGAAAATTCTCAAAGGCAAAGGCGTCGATGTCATCGACTGTTCGTCCGGCGGTATCACCGAACTGGCGCCGATCCTGGGGCGGGAAATCAAGTACAGCTATCAGGTGCCGTTGTCCGACCACGTCCGCCGCCATGCCGACATCATGACGATGGCGGTCGGACTGATCATTCATGGCG
>PLDO01000403.1 GCA_003136215.1 Bryobacterales bacterium | reverse complement strand
AACCTGTCTTGGACAAGAGTGTGTCCGAATAGTTCTTTGCGTTTGTTCTGTAGGATGTGGATGCGTCCTGCGTGCCATTTAATCGCCAGAACCAAAACTTGCGCCCGTAGACGATATCGGCCCGGTACCGTGACGGCTTCACGACGACTTTGCTGGCAGACTCGCCCAAGCACGGAAGTTCCTTCACCATATCCACAAGCCATGCCTCAACCGGAACTTTGACATGATTGCCGGTTTTGATCTGCGTCAGTTCAGCGAACCACTGGTTGTCTTCGCAAACGAAGGTCTCGTCGTTGAACATCACCACGTCTGAGATGCGTTGGCCTGTGAAAGCAAGGCACATGCAGAAGGCAAGCTGCTCTTTCGCCACGTTAGGGTCGCCAACCCAATTCTCCAGCGTCGTCGTGATGTCGTTGAACTCGTCCTTCGTTGGCGCATACTTTTTCGTGACCTGGACCATGCCCACAGCCAAGTGTGGCGATTTCGCATAGTTCTCTTTGATCCATCCGTTCGAGCGACAGAACTCTAGGAAGCTGCGGAAGCGTTCAAGTTCGGCACGTTTGGTGGAGGTAGCAAGCTCGACAGTCGATTCGAGTACGGCAGCTTTTCCACGCACCGGCTGGAGATTCCGCCAACTCATGAAAAACTGTTTGACCGTGACCGGCTCGTCAAATTCCTTGATGAACCGGACGCCGTGGTTCCGGCACCAAGGAAGGAGACGTCCATTGAAGAGGGTTGCGTACTTCTTGTCTGTATTCTCGCCTTTGGTGTCCTGGTACGCCCCAAAATCTTTGAAGAACTTAACGCCTTCCGCAACCGTCACGTCAGGCCGTCGAAGTTTCTCAAGCCCGGAGATAGGCTCCGTGGTCTGACCCCAAGCAAGCCAACGCTCCTTGGTGTTCCGTGCCTCGTCCCAAAGTTTCGTGTCAACGGAGCGATGCCGAATGCGTTTTTGTGTGCCGTCTTCGTTCAGTTCATTCTTCAGATAGCCGCTGGCGTTAATTGGGCAGGTACAATCTTTGACGGTGGTGTCGCCTTCCAGGATTGGTTTTGTGTACCCGCAAATGCAAGCCGGGGTGTGGTTGCGGTAGAGCTTCAGGCGTTGTTTCATGCCCGATCCTACCACATCCTACCACCCCGCTATTTCTGACTCTTTAGAATCAGCGTGTTATCTTGGCGGAGGAAGAGGGATTCGAACCCCCGAACGAGTTTCCCCGTTAACGGTTTTCAAGACCGCCGGTTTCAACCACTCACCCATTCCTCCGGCATCCCTATTATAAAACGTCAGGCCGGGCGGCGCGCCTGCGTCAGGGCGTCGAGCTTGGCGCCGAGATCTTGCAGGGCGCGCATGACTTCGTCGTGAGCCAGCTGTTCGAGCGGCGGGTTGATTCCCTTGATGTCGAAGGTGCCCCCGGGTTGGAGAATACAGCGCTCCACCTCTTCCACGGTTTCGAAGCCCTGGCGGTGGAGAACGGTCATCAACTCGGCGGTGGTCAGCAACTCCTTGGCCAAGGCATCCTGCTTGACGACGCCGTGCTCCACCAGGGCCGTCGGCGCGCCTTCCAGGATCTCGTCGAGACGGCGATGGCGGAAGAGGAAGCGCACCACCAGGTAGTTGATGACCAGCAGGGCAAATGCGCCGATGAGGCCGCCGGAGAGCGAGTTGTCGTTGCCGATGATGGCATTCTGCACGGTGTTGGAAAGAGAGAGCAGCACCACCAGGTCAAAGGGGTTGAGTTGCGCCAGTTCGCGTTTGCCGAAGACGCGCAGCGCGACCACCAGGAAAATGTAGACCACCACCGGGCGCAGGATCTTTTCGACGACGGGCGCGCCGGCCACGAAAATATCGCCCCACATTTTGGGGGAAGCCAGCCACTCAGGCATTGAATGCCCTCCTCAGGTTAAGCTACCCCATCATTATCCAGGATTTGCTAAAACAGAATAAGGAGATTGTGTTTTTGGGGAAAGGGAGGGCCTGGAGTGCGCCGGAAATCCTGTGGAAAAGTTGAGGATGCTTATGCGGGGTACGGGCCATCTGCTGATGTCAGGGGTGTTGCTCTCCCCACAGACATTATCGCGTCCGGCGTTTTAGGAATTGAGTCTCTATTTGTCTCCCAGCTACGCTTGGTGATTCGCCATGTCAGCGCAAAACGCGATTGAAAAAGGACTACCCACGAATGTCGACGCCGAGCGGTTTGTGCTCGGTACCATTCTGCTGGACGACAGTTTCTACATACAGGCGGCCGGGACGCTGGAGGGCAACGATTTCAGCCTCGAGAAGCACCGCCGCATTTTCAAGCGCATGGGCGACGTGTACGAGCGGGGCGAGAAGATCGACCGCATCACGGTGGCCAATGAGCTGATGAAGTTCGGCGAACTGGAAAGCTGCGATGGGTTGAGCTACCTGGTTTCGCTGGACGACGGGCTGCCGCAGATTCCCAATGTGGACGCCTACATCCGGCTGGTGAAGGACAAGGCCACGCTGCGCAGCATCATCTTCGCATCGGAGCACATGCGAAACCGGGCGATGATGGCGGAGGAAACGCCGGACGAGATACTGGCGGGGGCGGAGGAGACGCTGCTGAAGCTGGGCGAGGCCCAGGTGAAGAGCGGTTTACTGAATCCCGACGAGATCCTGAAGGGATACGAAGGTGGGATCAGCGCGTTTCTGGACCCCAGCAAGCGCGTCAAAGGGGTCAGCACGGGATTTCTGAAGCTGGATGAATACACGGGCGGCATGCATGGCGGGGACTTGTTCATCATCGCCGGGCGCCCTTCGATGGGGAAGACGGCGCTGGCGTTGAACATCGCGCAGCACGTGGCGCTGAAGAACAAGCAGACGGTGGCGGTATTTTCGCTCGAAATGTCGAAGGAGAGCCTGTTGACGCGCATGCTGTGCGCGGCGGCGCGGGTGGACAGCCAGCGATTCCGCACGGGTTATCTCTCGCAGGACGAACGCCGCAGGCTGAACCAGAGCCTGCAGGACCTGGTGGAGGCGCCGCTCTACATCGACGATACGGCGGGGCTGCACATCATGGACATGCATGCCAAGCTGCGGCGTTTGAAATCGTAGCGCAAGCAGTTGGGACTGGTGATTGTGGATTACCTGCAACTGATGAGCGTGCGGGGGCGAAGCGAGAACCGCAATCAGGAAGTGAGCGCACTGTCGCGCGGTCTCAAGCTGCTGGCCAAGGAGCTCAACGTGCCGATGATGGTGCTATCGCAGTTGAGCCGCGCGGTGGAGACGCGGCAGGGGGACCACCGTCCGCAGTTGAGCGACCTGCGGGAGAGCGGATCGATTGAGCAGGACGCCGACGTGGTGGGGTTTGTGTTCCGCGAGGAAGTGTACAATCGCGACCGGGAAGACCTGAAGGGACTGGCGGAGTTGATCATCGCCAAACAGCGCAACGGGCCGATCGGCACGGTGAATCTGGTATTTCTGCACGCGCAGACGAAGTTCGAGAATCGCGCCGAGGATACGGGGGAGCTGCCGGAGGAGTAGGGCGAGGCTGTCTTTGACGCGGAGAGGCGGAGAGAAGCTTTGTCCGAGCTTCGCTCGGATGCACAAGGCGGAGCCTTATGCCACTGGGCGGGTGGCGTAGAGTTCGGCTCGGGTGAAAGGCTGGGCGCGGATCTGGTCGCTGAGGATCGTATAGCGGAGGAGAGGGGCGGCGGTGCGGAGTTGGGCGAGTTCGGCGGAGGTGAAGTCGCGGAGGTAACGGTCGGCGCGTTCGCGATAGGAGTATCCGGCGTACGCGGGGGCGGCGGCGGAAACGACCTTCATGAGCGCATCCCAGAAGGTTTCCCGCTGGAACAGACCTTTGCGAATTCCGGCTTCGCGGGAAATCTCGATAGGCTGGCGACCGCCGCGCAGGGTGGCGCGCGCGCAATGGACGGCGGCGAAGGGGCGCGAGGGATCGGGATCGGGAAAGGTGGCGAGGAGCTGGCGCAGATCGTCCAGGGGGGCGTCCCAGCCGGTCCAGCGGAAGCGCGAAGCGCCGCTCACCAGGCTGCCGCGGAGGAGGAGTTGGCGGAGGCGCACTTCATCCTTGCCGATGGCGCCGAGCATGTACTCCACGAGTTCGCGAAGCGGCATGTCCTGCACGACGACGGCGGTGAGGGAAATGGACTCGGCGGCTTCGGAACTGAGCTTGACGCGGACAGTGGGCGGCAACGCCATCGTTTTTCACGCTAGCATAAGTCCGTGACCCCACTGGAAAAGGTGTTGGCGGAAACGCGCCGCTACCAGCACGCGCTGCTGGATTTTTCGGCACGCGAGCGGAACGGAGCGGTGGAACTGGCGATCGCACTGAAGGACAGCCGGCTGGGACTGCACACCTACTACGCGCCGGTGCACGCGCGGGACATCGAGCACCCACAGTTCACCTGGACGTTCCAGCGATACCTGTACGATTGCATGCACGACTATCTGGTGGAGATGTTTATCGAGACGCCGCAGAACCGGGAGCAGCGCCCATGACGCCGGCGGGCGAGGCACTGGCGGCGGAGATCCGGCGCAACGGAGCGATTCCGTTCCGGCGGTTCATGGAAGTGGCGCTGTACCATCCGGCGCACGGCTACTACCGGCGCGGGCGGGATCCGTTCGGCAAGCACGGCGATTATTTCACGGCGGAACAGATCCAGCCGGTGTTCGGCATACTGATGGCGGAGCGGATCCGCCAACTCTACCGGCAGATGGGATCTCCGCGGGAGTTCACGGTGGTGGAACTGGGAGCGGGGCGGCGAGAGATGGCGGAGGCATTCGCGGAGTGGAAGTACGTGCCGGTGGATCTGGATTGGGGAGCGATGCCGGAGAAGTTCGCCGGTGTAGTTTTCTCCAACGAGTTCTTCGACGCGCTTCCAGTGGATGCGGTGGTATACCAGAGCGGCGCTTTCCACCAACAGCGTGTGGCGCTGGCGGAGGGCGGGTTCGCCTGGCAGACCGGCGAAGTGGTGGGAGCAACGGCGGAGCGATACTTGCGCCGCTACTACCTGCCTCCCGAGGAAGGGCGCTGGTATGAAGTGAACCTGGAGGCGCTGGCGTGGCTCGAGCGGATGGCGGCAGTGCTATCCAAAGGATACCTGCTGACGGTCGATTACGGTTTCACGCGCGCGGAGAGCGTGCGATTTCCGGCGGGCACGCTGATGGGCTACCGGCGGCACACGGCGCGCGAGGACGTGCTGGCCGAAGCCGGGATGCGCGACATCACGTCGCACGTGAACTTCAGCGCGCTGGAAGAGAGCGGCACGGCGTGCGGGTTGGCGAAGGAGCGCTTCGAGACGCTGGCGCAGACGCTGCTGACGGCGGGGGAAGCGGACGGGTTCGCGGCGGCGTTGGGCGCGGGCGGCGCGGCGGAGGAATTGCGGCGGCGCATGCAGCTGAAGACGCTGCTATTCGGGATGGGAGAGACGTTCCGGGTTCTGCTGCAGAAGAAGAGCGAAGGGTGAGAGGGTGGGGAGAAGCGGAAGGAAAAGGCCCATACAATGAAAAAGGCCCCGGAAACCGGGGCCTTGGAGTCATAACCTGTTTGCAGCCCCTTTTCGGGGGTACGCCCAGACTACTTCTTTTTCTTCGGAGCAGCCTTTTTCTTCGGGGCGGCTTTCTTGGTTGCGCTCTTCATCGATTGATTCTCCCTAACATCAAATTTTGCGATTCGAAAATCGCAATGTGATTTATATATAAGGTGGTTCAGAAATAAAGTCAAGAACAAAATGCATTGAGGGACGGTTTCGATCTCTTTCGGGTGACACGTTCGGGTGACACGCGACGCGCGGCGGCGGCAAAGAAAAATCGGCGGGCGCGGGAAATGGAAAGCGATGGCGACGGTATGGACTGCAACGAACTGCGCGAACATTACGAACTGTACGTGAAAGGCGGGGCCGAAGAACCGGCGCGCAGCGAGATCGACGCGCACCTGGGCCGGGGGTGCGAGATCTGCACGCAAGGAATCGGGCGGGCGAGAGAAGCGGCGGCGCGCCGGGGAAGCGGCGAGCAGCGCCGCTTCGGATGGGCTCCCTTCCTGGCGGCGGCGCTGGCCCTGGCGCTCTTCGCGGCAGTGTACTTCGGCGGACGCGAGCGCGACCTGGCGAACGAGTTGGCGCGCGTCCGCGAGCAGAACAGCCGGCAGAACGTGGAACTCACCAGGGTCAACGAGGCATTCGGCATCCTTACCGGTGGGGATGCGGTGGTCACGGCTTTTGGGGAGGGAGCATCGACGCCCAAGGGCAAAGTGTTCGTGAGCGCGTCGCAGGGCGTGCTGCTGATTGCCGGCAATCTACCTCCGGCGCCCTCCGGCAAAGCTTACGAGATGTGGATTGTCACAGGCGGCAAAGCGAAGGCGGCGGGCATGTTCCAATCGGCGGCGGATGGCGGCGCGATGCATATGCAGCGCGGCGCGATGGGGAATAGCGATGCGGTGGCGGTGACGCTGGAAAATGAGGCGGGGGTGGACGCGCCGACGTCCACCCCGTTGTTCGCGGCGCCGATTCGGGGGTTGGTGCGGTAGGCGCTGAGTCCGAGCTGCGCTCGGATGCACAAGGCGGAGCCTTATGCCACTAGGGAACATAATAGACTGATGGCTTCGGCTGCGCAGATTCCGCTGGCGATGCTGCTGGTTTTCGCAGCGGCGAAACTTCTGGCGGAACTCTTCGAGCGCCTGGGACAGCCGGGCATCGTGGGAGAAATTCTCGCCGGCGTGCTGATTGGCCCGCATGTGCTTGGGTGGTTGGCGCCCAGCGATTTCCTGGGCACGCTCTCCGACCTCGGGGTGATGTTCCTGCTCTTCCGGGTGGGACTGGAGGTGAAGGCGCCGGAGTTGATGAAGGTGGGCGGCACGGCGTTGATGGTGGCAGTGGCTGGAGTGATTGTGCCGTTCTTCGCCGGCTGGGGAATCTGCGCGCTGTGGGGGGAAGCGCGGCTGGCGAGCATCTTCACAGGCGCGGCGATGGTGGCGACGAGCGTGGGGATCACGGCGCAGGTGCTGGCGTCGCGCGGACTGCTGGACAAGCGCGCGAGCCGCATCATCCTGACGGCGGCGGTGGTGGACGACGTGCTGGGTCTGATCGTGCTCGCACTGGTGAGCGGTATGGCCAAGGGCGCGGTCAACTACCTGGGCATCGCGTTGACGGCGGGCATGGCTCTGGGCTTTACGTTTCTGGTGGCGCGCTTCGGCACGCGCACGGTGCGCCGGGTGATGCCGCGGATGCAGGCCGGATTGCGCCTGGCGGAGAGCGGGTTCGCCGTGGCGATGACGCTGCTGTTCGCGCTGTCGCTGCTGGCGGTGTATGCGGGAGTGGCGGCCATCGTCGGGGCGTTTCTGGCGGGCATGGCGTTATCGGAGACGGCCGAGGGACGAGTCACTGTACTGACCAACGGAGTGGCCGAGTTGTTGGTGCCGTTCTTCCTGGTAGGCATCGGGCTGCACTTCGACGTGTCGGCATTTGCAAGCGTGCGCGCGCTGGCGCTGGCGGGCGTGCTGTTGGTGGCCGCGGTGGTTTCCAAGTTCGCGGCGTGCGGGTTGGGCGCGTTGCGGCTTGGCCGGACAGATGCCATCCGGGTGGGCGTCGGGATGGTGCCGCGCGGCGAGGTGGGGATGGTGGTGGCGCAGATCGGGCTCAACCTGGGGGTGATCGGCCACAGCATCTACGGGACGATTGTTTTCATGTCGGTGGCGACGACGCTGATCGCGCCGCCGCTGTTGAAGGCAGCCTTTGGCGCGCCGACGGAGATGGAGAGGGAGATTGTGCGATTGGGTTGAAGGGGGGAAGTAGTCCGACCTTCGGTCGGATGCNNCACAAGGCGGAGCCTTATGCCACTTGGCAGGTGGACAGGCCGGGAGGCCTGTCCTACAATAGCGGCGTGACCAAATACATCCGGTACCAATCCGCTTCGGGGATCTCGTATGGAACTCTGGAGGGCGACACGGTTCATGAGATCGAGGGGGGCCTGTTCGGCACGCACACCGCCACGGGCACGACTCACAAACTCTCCGAGGTGAAGCTGCTGTGCCCTTGCGAGCCCGGCAAGATCCTGGCCGTGGGGCTGAATTACCGGAGCCATCTGGGCACGCGGCCGCAGCCGGCGCACCCGGAGATGTTCTACAAGCCGGTGAGCGCGCTGCAAAATCCGGGAGACCCGATCGCGATCCCGCGCGACGCCACCGACGTGCACTCGGAAGGCGAGATGGTGGTGGTGGTGGGCAAGCGGCTGCGAAATGCGTCCGCGGGGGAAGCCGGCGCCGCGGTGTTCGGCGTGACGTGCGGCAACGACGTGAGCGAGCGCGCCTGGCAGAGCGGCGCGCAGAAAGATTTGCAGTGGTGGCGGGCTAAGGGGAGTGACACGTTCGCGCCGCTGGGTCCGGCGATCGTCAGCGGAGTGGATTACGGCAAGCTGCTGTTGCAGACGCGGATGAACGGGGAGACGATTCAGAAGCAGTACACCAGCGATCTGATTTTCGACATTGAGGCGGTGCTGAGCTGGATCAGCGGATGGGTGACTTTGCTGCCTGGGGACCTGGTCTATACAGGAACGCCGGGCAACACCCGAAGGATGTCGCCCGGCGATGTGATCGAAGTGGAACTCGACCACGTGGGAGTACTGAGGAACCCGGTCAGCTAGAAGCTGATCTTCACGCCCAACTGCAAACCGCGTCCGCCGCCGGCTCCGGTGATGTAACCGTAGTTGGCGTTAGAGACGTCGGTAGTCGGGTTGCTGAACTGCGGCGTGTTGGTGACGCCGAACGACTCACCGCGGATCTCCATCTTGATCTTCTCGGTAAAGCTGAAGATCTTGAAGATGGAAAGATCGGCGTTGAAGAAGCCCGGTCCGGAGAAGGTATTGCGTCCGGAACTTCCGAAGCGCACGCCGGTGGGCTGGGTAAAGCTGGACAGGGAGAACCAGGGGCTGCCACCCTTGCTGGGGGTATTGATGCCGTAGAGGATGGTGACAGGGGCGACCTGGTCGGCGGTCTGGGTGGCGCCCGGGGTATTGAGCGAGCTGCCGCTGGCGGCGAAGGTCATGGGCGTGCCCGTCATGAGCGTGATGATGCTGTTGATCTGCCAGCCGCCGAGAGTTTTGGCGGCCAGTCCCTGATTGAGCCACTTCTTCCCGACGCCGAAGGGCAGATCGTAGACCCAGCTTTGGACGAACGTCTGGTGGCGGTCGAAATCGGTGCGCGCGTAGCTGCGGCGCGGATAGATGTAGTTCCAGAGGTTGCCGTCGTCGCCGGTCTGGAAGCTCATGCCGCGAGCCATGGTGTAGGAGGTGGTGATGGCGAGGCCGTTGGTGAAACGCCGGTTCAACTTCACCTGGAGGCCGTTGTACATAGAGGAGTAGCCGGTGAAGTACTGGTTGGAATCGGCGGTGCGCTTGAATTGCTGATACTCGGGACGGCCGTTGACGCCGATGCCCGCCTGGTCCATGGTAGTGGGCACGTTGAGGTTGTAAGTGGCGGAGGTGCGCACGCCGTGATTGCCGACATAGGCCACGTCGAGCGTGAAATGAAGCGGAAGGGAACGCTGCACGGAGAAGTTCCACGACTCCACGTAGGGGTTCTTGTAGTTCAGCGGAATCACGATATTGCTCTGCGTCAGGGAGGGGTTGGTGATGATGCCGTTGGTGGGAATGACGGCCAACTGGGGAGCCGGGAAGCCGGAGGCCATGGAGAACGTACCGGCGGGGGTGACACCGGGAGCGTAGGCGTTGGCGCCGAGGGAGTACTGGTTGTTCTGCTTCACCGGGAAGTTGTACGAATAGGTGTTGTCCGGGAAGGGCGTGTAGCTGACGCCGTAGCCGGTGCGGATGACGGTGGCATTGTTCAAGCGGTAGGAGAGTCCGAGGCGCGGCGCAAAGTATTTCCAGTTCGTCTGCATACCGTTATTCATAGGGTTGCCGCCTATGCCGGCGAGAACCAGGGTGTTGTTCACCGGGTTGTAGTTGGAGAAACCGCCGGGGAACGCGGGTGTGGGCGGCGGGTAGAATTCCCAGCGGAGGCCGAAATCGACGGTCAGCTTGGAGGATACCTGGTACTTGTCCTGCACGAAGAGGAAGAGCTGGTTGCCGCGGAGGGCGGGGAAGTAAGCGGCGATGTCGCGTCCGCCATCGGAGGGCTGATCGAGCAGGAAGCTGGCCATGTTGTTGACCAGTCCTTGCTTGGGCGCCGTGCCGCCGGCGCCGGGATTGAGCGAGGTCTGGGCGGTATTGAAGTTGAACAAGCCGCGCGGGTTGATGGTCTGGGTTTGCAGCAGGTCGTCGCGCAGACGGCGATAGTCGCCGCCCCACTTGATGGTGTGGTTGCCGACGGTCTTGGTCCAGCTATTGACGACGCTGATGTTGGCTTCGGCGCGGTGCCACGGCATGCTGTTGACATAGCCGACGAGCGGGTTGCTGAAGCTGCTGTTGAGCTGGATGCTGGCCAGACCGCTGGTCCACTGATCGATATTGACACCCGGAATGCCGACGGCGGTGGAAGCGGTGGTGCCATAGTCGCTGTTCATCGCGTCGCTGTGATAATGGGCGACGCCGACACGGAACTCGCTGATCAAGGTGGGCGAGAAGATGCGGTTGTAGTTGACGCCCATGCTGTAGGTCTTCTGAATGCTGGTGCCCTGGAACGCGCCTTGCGCAAAGCCGCCGGCCAAGCCGAAGACAGGCGCCTGGTAGACCACCGGGCGGGAGTAGCTGAAGCGCGCGCTGAGGCGGCCCTTGTCGGAGGCGCTGTCGTCCACCTTGACGTCGAACGAGTTGGTGTCCTTGGTGAAAGGCAGCAGGGCGAAGTAGTTGTTGCTGGGGGCGGATTCGCTGCCTGCCAGGTTCGGCGCCGGCACCAGGTTCATGATATTCTGCGCGACCTTGCTGATGCGGTTGGTGGGGATGATGTTGCCGGCGAACGGCTGGCGGTTGGTGCCGTCGGCGTTGCCGGTGGCGGGGTCGTAGACCACTACCGGCGCGGCCAGGGTCAGGCCGGAGCTCAGGTTGCCGCCGCGCCAACTGCTGGGCGGGATGGTGCCGAGGTTGGTGTTGGCTTCGTGGTCCGTGACACGCAGAAAATCGCCGAAGATGAAGATCTTGTTCTTCTTGATGGGGCCGCCGATGTCGCCGCCGAAATAGTTATAGGCCAGATGTCCCACCGAGGCGTCGAAGAAGTTGCGGGCGTTGAGGGCACTGTTGCGCATGAACTCAAAACCGGCGCCGTGGAATTCGTTGGTGCCGGATTTGAGGATGACGTTGGTATTGGCGCCGCTGGCGCGGCCCAATGACGCTTCGTAGTTGCTGGTAGAGACGTCGACGGCCTGAATGGCTTCCAGGGGCGGAACCATGATCTGGAGCAGGCCGGTGCGCTCGTTGTTATCGATACCTTCGATCTGGTAGCTGTTCCCCATACGCATCTGGCCGTTGACTTCGGTTTGCAGGGAGCTGGCGGCATTGAAGAACTGCGAATGCTGGAAGGTGGCCCGCGTGGTGCCGGGCACGAGGTTCAACAGCGACTGATAATTGCGTTGGGTACCGAGAGGAAGAGATGCCGTCTGCACGACTTCCAATTGGGCGCCGGTATCGGCACGGTCGGTTTGCAGGAGAGGCGGCGCGCCGGTGACTTCCACCGTTTCGGTAACATTGCCGGGCGTCAATGACACGTCGATACGCGTGCTGCTGTTAACGGTAAGCGCAATGTCCTTGCGGGTTTCCTTTTTGAACCCGGTCACTTCCACCGTAATGGAGTACTGTCCCGGAGGCGTGTCCGGAAACGTGTAGTTGCCGCTTTCGTTGGTTTGACCGGACCGAACGGTGCCGGTGTTGACCTCGGTAAGGGTGACTTTGGCGTTGGGAACGATGGCGCCGCTGGAATCGTTGACGGTGCCGAGAAGCGTGGCATTGACTGCCTGCGAATAGCCGAATCCGGCTGTCAGCAGCAAGAGTGCGCACAGCAAGCAGATCGAAGGTAGACCTTTCATGAAATAAACTCCATAAATTTAGGTTGGGCTTGGCAGCCCGGGAACTTGAGACTTTGTCGATTAGGATTATAGGTCCCATCACTCTTAAGCACAAGCCTAAGTTGAAGATCCGATTGAAGAATATACATCTGTGGGAGCAAAATACCTAAACCTGTATTAGTAGCGCTTTCAGCGACATGAATATCCGAAATCCTGGATTATTGCGAGGCCAAACCGGCGCGTTACGAGTAGACCTTGGCCGGCCTTGCGGCCGGCTGGCAAGCTAAAGCATGCCCCACCAATACAGGCACACGGCATGATTTTGGTGGCGCGGGCGGTTCCGCCTGCGATGGACAGGCCGGAGGCCTGTCCTACCTGGCGAAGCGTTTGAAGAACGAATCGTCCTTCCACTGGGGGCGCGCGGGACTGTCAGCCACGCGTTCGAGCAGACTTACGATGATCCGATTGAACTTGGCCGCGGCCGCCTTATCCACCGGCTGATTCAGGTCGTCGGACGGCTTGTGATAGCGGTCGCGGATAAAATCGTGGAAGATCTTATCTTCCGGCGTGCCGAACTCGTAGCCGAATTTGAACGCCAGGGAAGGCACGCCCAGGCGAATGAAGCTGTACTGATCGCTGCGGATGAAGCGGTTCTGGTCTGGTTCCTTATCGGCCTGCACGCCGACACCGAACTCCCTGGCGGCCTCGCGAACGGTATCGCCGAGGGTGGATTCCGCCAACCCCTGCACCTCGATCGACTTCAGGTCGAACAGCGGCATGAACATATCCAGGTTGATATCGGCGACGATATGCTTGCGGTCCACGGTGGGCCGCAAGGCAAAGTATCGCGAGCCGAGTTCGCCCTTCTCTTCGGCCGCTACCGCAAGGAAGAGGATGGAGCGTTTGGGCCTGGCGCCGCTCTCCTTCATGATGCGGGCGATCTCGAGGATCGAGGCGATTCCCGAAGCGTCGTCCATGGCGCCGTTGTAAATGGTGTCGCCATTGATGGCGCGTCCCACGCCGAGGTGATCGAGGTGGGCGGACATGATGACGTACTCATCCTTCAACTTCGCGTCCGACCCCGGCAGAATACCCGCCACGTTGGGCGCCTCCAGAACTTCGCGCTTCACGGCCGAGCGGGCACGCAGGGTGCCCACCAGGGGAAACTTGGGCAGCGGCTGTTTCTCGGCGACGAGTTTCAGAATCTCATCCATGGTGTGGCCGCTGCCGTCGAGGAACTTGTCGCCACCGCGGCGCGTGATGGTAATCGCGGCCTTCTGACCGGCGGATTCCTGCAACTCGGGATCGGCCAGCAGGAAAGCTTTCTGTGGACCGCGCCCGCCACCCGGGCCACGGCCTCCGCCAGCGGCATCGGGAGCGGCATCCGGAGAAGCAGGCGGCGTCCCACGCCCGCCCGCGGCAGGCCGCGGCATCATGATGGCGGCCGTGCCGATGGCGCCGGCGGCCTGCAGGACCGCCCAACGCTCGGACGCAGTACCGACGTGCGACTTGACCGGACCGGGCGCGTCCAGGGCCGCGGTGCTGTTGACGTAGACCGCAATCCTGCCCCGCAGGTCGATACCGGCCAGATCGTCGTATTTGGCTTCCGGCACGCGCAGGCCGTAGCCGACGAACACCATGGTGGCGTTCATGGTCGGCGCCAACTCCGCACGGGCGCTTTGGGTGGCATCCAGCCGGTCCAGCACTTCTTCCTCTCCGTCGCGCACGATTGCCAGGCTGGATTCCTCTTCGACGAGTTGACGGATCTCGAGCTTCACCGGCTGGAGATAGCCCGAAGTGCCGGCGGGCTTGAGGCCGAAGGACTCCATTTTTCCGGCGACATATTTGACGGCTTCGGCGTAGCCTTCGCTGCCGGTGTCACGGCCTTGCAGTTTGTCGTCCGCCAGAAACCGGACGTGCGCCCACCAGCGGTCGCCCTCCGCCGCGAAATCGGCTGCGAAGAGCGCGGCGACGCCCAGGGCCAGGACTACGACGTTCACGATGTACCGCTTCATGCCTAAGATGGTAAACTGAAACTGACCTCCGTGCCGGAGTGTCGGAATTGGCAGACGAACCGGACTCAAAATCCGGCGCACTTCACTGGGCGTGTGGGTTCAAGTCCCACCTCCGGCACCACTTCCTCTTGGAACCAAATAACAGAGTCCGAGCTGCGCTCGGATGGACAAGCCAGGAGGCTTATCCCACCAAATAGTTGAGAGTTTGGTGCACGGTGTTGCACTGTCGTTCTCATGGCGTTGTTCAAAACGCGGGGCGCTGCGATTTATGGAATTGACGCTCACCTGATCGATGTCGAAGTCGATATGTTTGCGTCGGGCAATGCGCGAGACTCGGTAATGGTCGGCATGCCGGATGTGGCTGTCCGCGAAAGCCGCGAGCGCATCAAGAGCGCGCTGATCAATTCCGGTTTCGGCTATCCGAATAAACGCATTACGATCAACCTGGCTCCGGCCAACGTACGGAAGGAAGGCGCGGGCTTCGATCTACCGGTGGCTATCGGCATTTTGGGCGCGATGGGCGCGGTCAAGGGCCTGGACGGGCACATTTTCATCGGCGAGCTCTCGCTCGATGGCGCCGTGCGCCCGGTGCGCGGGTCGCTGTCCATCGCGGTGTGCGCGCGGGAGCAGGGCATCGCCAACCTGATCGTTCCCGCCGAGAACGCCGCCGAGGCTGCCGTGGTGGAAGGCGTCAACGTGTATGGCGTCCGTAATCTGGCCGAGGTGGTGGCGCTGCTCACCCGCCCCGAGGAGTTTTCACCAACCGCGGCCTCACGCAATGGTCACGCGGCGGAAAACGGATCGGAGCCGGACTTCCGAGAGGTGCGCGGGCAAACCATGGCGAAACGGGCTCTGGAAGTGGCCGCAGCCGGAGTCCATAATGTGTTGATGATCGGGCCGCCGGGTTCGGGCAAGAC
>PLDO01000461.1 GCA_003136215.1 Bryobacterales bacterium | reverse complement strand
CCCCCCGCCAACCCCAGCACCAGATTCTCCGCCGAGCTCCGGTTCAGCCACAGGCCAATCTCCACCACGTGCCGGTCTTCGTAAATGCGCAGCGCCAGCCAGTTGGCGAAGACCGCCGAGAGCAGCGTCGCCCCCGTCACGCCCGTCAAATACCCGCCCAGCCACACCAACAGGCCGCTGAACACAAACGCCGTGGCGTAGAAGAGCGCCACGTAGACCGTCAGGTGGATGCCCAGCCGTAGCGGATCTTTGCGCGAAGCCACCCCATCAATATAGCGAACCGAACCGTGGAACCCCACCCCTCCATCTCTAGCGTGTTCTGGTCGCTGGCGGTNNCACGCTGATCGCACTGGCGATGCGCTGTTGTCCCGCAGATTCCTGGAACAGCCGGCGCTGTTGGCTCAAGCGCTACTTCGAGTAAGCGAAGATGGCGCCGGGCGCCCAAGGCACCGAAGCCGCCGCGATCCAGCAGTTATAGCCACTCTCGCCTCCCTGTTGACTTTCTACAGAACCCGTTTCATACTCCTGTTGATGGCCAACAGAGCGGAAATCCCTTATGGCACCCTCGACCTGATGGTGCTCAAAACTCTCGACACCCTCGGCCCGCAGCACGGCTACGGCATCGCCCGGCGCATCGAGCAGGTGGCCGAAAGCTCCCTGGAACTCAACCAGGGCACCATCTATCCCGCCCTCCTCCGCCTCGAACAGAAAGGCTGGATTTCGAGCCAGTGGGGCGCCAGCGAGAACAACCGCAAGGCCCGCTTCTACTCCATCACCCGCGCCGGACGCAAACAACTCGCCGCCGAAGCCGAGAGCTGGTCCCGCACCGTGGCGATGATGGCCCGCCTCCTGGAGAGCGAATCGTGACCCCCCTGCGCGTCCTGCTCTCCCGTCTCTTGGGCAAAGGCCGCAACCCCACGGACCTCGACTCCGAAATCGCCGGCCACCTGTCTCTCCTCGCCGCCGATTACCAACGCCGCGGCCTCTCCCCCGCCGATGCCCTCGCCGCCGCCCGCCGCCACTTCGGCCCCATCACCCAACTCCACGAAACCTATCGCGACCAGCGCCGCCTCCCCTTCCTCGACAGCTTCGCTCAGGACCTCACTTACGCGCTCCGCCAACTCCGCCGCAACCCCGGGTTTGCGGCCGCCGCCACTCTCACCCTCGCGCTCGGCATCGGGGCCAACACCGCCATCTATCAGGTGCTCGACGCCGTCGCCTTCCGCTCACTCCCCGTGCGCGACCCCGCCTCGCTCGTGCAAATTCAGTTACTGGAAAACCACCGGGCCATCCACATCAGCTACCCCTTCTACCACGAATTGGCCGCCCGCCAGCAGGTCCTTGACGGACTGTTCGCCGTGAGCGACTTCCCTCTCCGCCAGGCCGTCCTGCGCGGGCGTGGATCGTTCCGCGCCGTCACAGGCTCCATCGTCACCGGCAACTACTTCCGCGCTCTGGGCGTCGCCGCTCGCGCCGGCCGCGTCTTCACCGATGACGACGACCGCCCCGCGGCCCCTCCCGTAATGGTGCTCAGCGATGCTTTCTGGAACCGCGAGTTCGCGCGTAGCCCCTCCGCCCTCGGACAGGTCCTCGAAATCAACGGACTCGCCGCTACGGTCATCGGGATCACCCCTCCGGGGTTTTTTGGAGAAACTGTCGGCGCCGTCCCCGATCTCTGGCTCCCCATGTCCGTGCAGCCTCGGATCATGCCCGCCGACTACCTGAACGCGCCCTCTTCGTCCTGGCTCTCCCTGTTGGGACGTCTTCGCCCCGGCGTTTCCGCCCGCCAGGCCGCCTCCGCGCTCGACCCGCTCTACCGGGCATTGGCGGACCTCACCGCGACGCGCTCCGGCCGCGACTACCGCGTGCAAGTCCAATCCGCCAGTCGCGGCATCGCCGAGTTGGAACAGCGCTTCGGACGCCCGCTCTGGGTGCTTGCCGGCATCACCGGCCTGGTGCTCCTTATGGCATGCAGCAACCTCGCCAACCTGATGCTGGGCCGTGCCGCCGCGCGCAGCCAGGAAATCGGCGTCCGCCTCGCCCTCGGCGCCGGCCGCGCGCGCATCGCCCGCCAGTTGCTTACTGAGAGCCTCCTCCTCTCGGTCCTGGGAACCGGCGCCGCCCTCGTTCTGGCGGAGCGCGGGGCAAGCTGGCTGGTCGCGTGGGGCTCCGCCGCCGGCGACTGGCGTCTCTCGCTCGGCCTGGAATGGCGCCACCTGGCCTTCACCGCTGCCATCGCCGTGGCCGCAACCTGCCTCTTCGCCCTCGCTCCCGCATGGACCGCCACCCGCCTCGACCTGCACTCCGCCCTGCAAGGCTCCTATTCCGCCGGACGCTTCCGCAATCGCCTGGGCCGATTTCTCATCGTGGCGCAACTCGCAGTCTCCCTGACCCTGCTCTCCGCCGCCGCGCTTCTCGCCCATTCGCTGTGGACTCTCCGCCACCAGGATTTTGGCTTTGACGCTGGCCACGTGCTCATGGCCGACATCCCCCTCGAATTCACCAAGGCCATGATGCGGCGCAACACCGCCATCCGCCAACCCCTTTACGACCGCATGAATACCCTCCCCGGCGTCCGTTCCGCTGCCGTCGACGCTTTCGGCGTCATGGGCTCCCTCGTGCATACCTGCTTCCTCTCCACCCCCGAGCGCCCCTGCCAGCCCGGCGAGAGCACGCGCCTCGTCCACATCTCCGAGCGCTACTTCGAAACCATCGGCACGCCGATTCTGGCCGGACGCGGCATCACCGAAGCGGACCGCGCCGACTCGCCAAAAGTCGTGGTGCTGAGCCGGAACGCCGCACACACCCTGTTCGGCAACGCCAATCCATTGGGCCGCTTTATCTCTTCCGACAAGCGCTTCGAATCGAAAGACGCGCTGCAGGTGGTCGGTGTAGCAGGCGACGTCCGCTTCTCCAATCCCCGCGACCCGTTCGGCTTCGTGCTCTATGTCCCGCTCACCCAGGACCCGGCACCGGTCACCGCCGTCCTCCTCCGCGCCGCTTCCGATCCCGCACGCCTGGCGCCCACGGTTCGCGCCGTGTTCCACGAGGTCGATCCGGCTCTGTTCGTGGGCGCCATCCATCCGCTTGCCGAAAGCGTGGAATCCCAACTCAGCAACGACAAGCTCCTGGCATTGCTGTCCACTTGCTTCGGCCTGCTGTCTCTCGCCCTGACCGCGGTAGGAGTCTACGGTGTCATCGCCTACGCCACGCAGCGCCGCACCCAGGAAATCGGTATCCGTCTCGCTCTGGGCGCCGAACGTGCCGCGGTCTCCCGCATGATGATGGGCGAGGTTGCGCGCTTAGCCTTTGCCGGCACAATGCTCGGCGCTGCCGGAGCCGTGGCCGCCACCCGGGCCCTGCGCAGCATGCTCTTCGCCTTCGCTCCCGGCGACTATGCGCTGCTGGTTGCCGCCGCCGCGCTGCTCTTGCTCATCGCCGCCGCCGCCGGCTATCTCCCGGCCCGCCGCGCCGCCCGGCTCGACCCCATGAACGCGCTCCGCCAGCAATAGTGGCGCTGGCACTCATGCCGCGCCCCGCATGAATTGTGGGGCAGGATGGTATCCTGCGCGCGACCCAGAGGGTACCCCGCCAACCGGCGCATGCTGGCCTGTTTACCAGGGGTTCCGGCGGGTTAGCAACCCGCCGCAGGTTGCCAACCTGCCCCACAACTTCCGCAGGATTCCCGATGTTGGGAAAACTAAGTGGCGCAGGCACTCATGCCTGCCGCGTCCCCACTCGTGGGGACGCTGTTGTGGAGTCGAGTCTGTCTCGACGCGGCAGGGGTGCCCCTGAAGAAATGCCAGTTAGCTGCAGGCCGCCGTCTCCAGACTGCGCACCTTAGCCGACAGCGTGGTCCGTTTCAGGCGCAGCATGTCCGCCGCGGCTTGCTTGTTCCCGCCGGTCTTTCGCAGTGCCTGTTCCAGAATGCTGCGCTCGATTCCAGCCAGCGTCTGTTCGTAGTCCAACCCGCTGTCGGGCACTGCCACCAGGGGGCCGCGCGCGCCGATCGGCCGATCCGCCGATGGCGCCGGGAGAGGGAAATCCACGGGCGCCAAAGTGCGCCGGTCGCCGCTCAGCGCGACCGCCATTTCCACCATGTTCTCCAGTTGCCGGACATTTCCCGGCCACGAATAGCCGCACAACCGCTCCAGCGTCTCGCGCATCAGCAACTTCGCCGGAATCCCCTCCGTCCGGCAGACTGAGTCCACGAAATGGGCAGCCAGCAGCGGTACATCTTCGAGCCGCTTCCGCAAAGGCGGCATCTCGATGGGCACCACATTCAGACGATAGTAGAGATCTTCGCGAAACCTGCGTTCCTCCATCCGCTGCGTCAGATCGCAATTCGTGGCCGCCACCACCCGTATGTCCACCTTGATGGTCTCCGAACTGCCCAGCCGCTGCACCTCCCGCTCCTGCAGGACGCGCAGCAGTTTGCTCTGCAGGGCCATGGGCAGCTCTCCGATTTCGTCCAGAAAGAGCGTTCCCCCCTGCGCCTGCTCGAAGCGGCCCATGCGGTTCTGAAACGCGCCCGTGAACGCACCGCGCACGTGTCCGAACAGTTCGCTTTCCATCAGGCTCTCCGGCAAGGCGCTGCAGTTCACCGCCACCATCGGTCCGCTCCGCCGGTTGCCCGCCATATGCAGGGAGCGGGCGCCCAACTCCTTGCCGGTCCCGGTTTCGCCGGTGATCAATACTGTGGCACGGCGGCCCGCTACCAGCCGGATGGTGTGCTGCAATAACCGCATCTCGCGGCCCGCTCCCACCAGCATGCGCTCCCAGTCCTCCCGGTTGACCTGAGTCGCCAATCGCGCCAGGTTGCCCCGCCGCCGGTCCTCGATGACCTGGTCGATCAGCCCAAAGCCACTCTCACCCGCCGGAAGGAATAAGTGGATTCCCAAATGTGCCAGTTGGACGGCCTCGCCGATCGAGGCCTTGGGATCTCGAGCCAGCACGGGAACACCCGGCGCCGCCCGCTGGACGGCTTCCAGAAAGGTCGCAGCCGACCACCCGGGGAGGGGAAGGTCCAACACAATCGCCGCGTAATCGGCGACCGCCAGCGTCTCGATCGCCTCGCCGGGCGGCAGGATCTCAATGTTCCAGACCGCCGGATGGTGGGGCCAATCGGCTGGTAGTGCTGGCTGCTCGCTGATCCAGAGTACCTGTGTCGGTCCCATTTCGGTCTCATCACATCAATCGGCGGAGTGCCGCAAGATCTTTAGGTCCCGCCGATGCTCGCCGATTCTCACTTGTGATGAGGTGCTGGTACAGAATATGATTCCCACCGCTAAAGTTCCTCGAAGCATCTGCCGATATGTCATTTAGCCAAAACTGGCGTGCTGGTATGAAAATCTACGATCAAAACCTGACAGGCCCTTCCACCGCCGGGGCGGGGCGGGCACAAGAGACGCAGAAACTGAATCAGACGGGCACCGGCAAGTCCCCCACGCGCGGCATTGACGGGTCCAACGATAGTGTTGAGTTTTCCGGCACTCTGAGCCGGCTGTCGCGAACCCTCACGACTTTCGAAACGACGCAGGCCAGCCGGGTCCAGGCCTTGGCCGTTCAGTATCAGAGCGGCAATTACAGGCCGGATTCGGCGGCCACCAGCAGAGGTCTGGTCTCCGAAGCCATGAGCGCCGGACTGCAATGAGATGGCACCCGCGGCGCTGGTCGAACAACTGATGTCCGCACGGCAGGAACTGGACTTCGCCAGCGACTTGCTCACTAAGCCCTCGGCCGAAGCTCTGGAATCCTGTTCCTTCGCGTTGCAAGCGGCGGGACGCCAATTGGCCGAATGCCGGCCCACTTTCCATCAACAGCCTGGAAACGCCACAGCGCTCGAAGAAGCGTGGCGGCTGAGACGCAGCTTCCTGCGCACGGCACGGCTGTTTCAGGGCGCTTGCGATTTTCATCTCGGCTGGCTTCAACTGCGCGGCACCATGACCGGAGGCTATACCGAAACCGGCGAATCCGCCCCGCTCATGCACGGCTGCAGCATCTCCCTGCACGGATAACGGTCATGTCGAACCTGCTCGCTTCTCTCGTCTCTTCCGCCGGCGCACTGGCAGCCTACGGCCAGGTGCTCGAAGCCACCCAGAACAACGTCGCCAATGCCTCCACCCCCGGCTTCGCCAAACAAAGTATCAATCTTTACGCCCTCCCCTTTGACCCGCAGTCCGGGGTCACTGGCGGCGTAGCCGCCGGCAAACTGATCAGCGCGCGCGACGAGTTCTCCGAACAGTCCGTGCGACAGCAGACCAGCGGGTTGGGATATCAGCAGCAACTGGTCGACAGTCTGACGGCGGTTCAGTCCGGCTTTGACATCTCGGGCAACCAGGGAATTCCGCTGGCTCTCAACAACCTCTTCCAGAGCTTCTCCGCCTGGGGCGCCACGCCCGACAATGAAGCCGCCCGGCAAACCGTTGTGGCAAGCGCTACCGACCTTGCCCAGGCCTTCCAGCAGGCCAGCAACAGCGTCTCCGCCCAGGCGAGTACCGCCGAACAGCAGATCGGCCAGACGGTAGACCAGGTGAATCAACTGGTCACCCAAATCCAGAGCTACAACGTGCTCGCACTGCAGGGGGATAAGGACGATAGCGGCCTCAGCGCCAACATGCACGCCGCTGTCGAGCAACTCTCCACCCTGGTGAACGCCACCGCCATATTCCAGTCCGATGGCACGGTGAACCTGATGCTCAATGGAGAGACGCCGCTCCTGTTGGGCGATAAGACGTACGCCATCAGCTCGTCTCTCTACCAGCCGCAGAATCCGCCGCCAACCAACGCCGACGGTCCAGCCGGCGTGCGGATTCAGGCCTACGACGGCACCGACATCACATCCCAAACCACCGGGGCGCAATTGGGCGCGCTGCTCCACCTGCGAAACCAGATTCTGCCTTCCTATATTGGCGATGCCTATCAGGCGGGCGATCTAAACGTCATGGCGAAGCAATTCGCCGACCGCGTCAACCAGCTCCTCACCTCGGGCAACATCAGCGATGGTCCTCCCCCGGTGCCCGGCGTCGCGCTCTTCACCTACGACGCCGGCGACGCCACCAATACGGCGGCTTCGCTCGCCGTGGATCCCACCGTCACGCCGGACCAGTTGGCGGCAATCAGCCCCGGGCCGCCCGAGGTATCCAACGGAGTGCCGCTCGCATTGTCCGCGCTGTCCAGCCCCGTCCAAGCCGCCGACAAAGTCAACGGCGTCAGCTATAGCGAGTTTTATGGCCAGCTCGCCGGCCGCGTCGGCAGCGCATTGAACGACGCCACCAACAGCCAGGAAGTGCAACAGTCGCTCCTCTCCCAAGCCAAGGATCTGCGCCAGCAGTACCAGGGCGTATCGCTGGATCAGGAAGCCACCACCTTGATGCAGTTCCAGCGCGCTTACCAAGCCACCTCGAAACTCCTCACCGTGCTCGACCAGCTCACCGAGGAGGCCATTAACATGGTCATAACCACATAAGGTGCTTACATGATCAGCAATCTCAGTCCCTCCAACGAAGCCTTCATGGCCAACATGGATCGCGTGCAGCGCACTGTTTCGGACGCCATCCTTCAGACGTCCAGCGGCAAACGAGTGAACGTGGCCTCGGACGCGCCGGATGAGATCGATGCCATCCTCCAACTGCGCACCGACGAGGTCCATAATTCGCAGATCCAGTCCAACCTCGGGGTAGCCCAGGCCGAAGCCAACGCCGCCGACACAGCCCTCACTTCCGCCACCCAGCTCATGGACCGCGCGACCGTGCTGGCCGCTCAGGGGGCCAACTTCACGGTCGACGCCACCGGCCGGCAGAGCATCGCCGCCGAAGTCCAATCCCTACAGGAGCAGATGACGGCCCTCGGCAACACCACCGTCCAGGGACGCTACATCTTCGGCGGTGACCAGGACTCCACCCCACCGTATGCCGTGGATCTCACCGCGGCCAACGGCGTCTCGCGTCTTACCAGCTCGCCCGCCACCCGCCAGGTGGAAAACTCCACGGGCGGTTCCTTCGCCGTCTCTCAAAGCGCCCAGGATATCTTCGATTCGCGGAACCCCGACGACACCCTGGCGAGCGATAATGTGTTCGCGGCGCTCAACAACCTGCGGCTCGGTCTGCTGGCCAACGACCCGGCGCAAATCACCGCCGCCGGCGCTTCCGTGCAACTCGCCTCGACTCATCTCAATACCGCCCAGGCCTTCTACGGCACCGTGGAGAGCCGGATCACCGACGCCACCAACTACAGCGCGAGTTATGACGTCCAGATCAAGACCGAATTAAGCCAGAAGCAAGACGCCGACATCACCGCCGCCGCGCTCGCCATCACCCAGGGCAACACGCAGATTCAAGCCGCCTTCACGATGCAGGCCAAGATGCCGCATACCACTCTCTTCGATTTCATGGGCTAGCCCGGCAGGCTTGCCTCAGTCGAACAGGTGCGGCACAAACACACTGGTATTGGTGGTAATTGGCGTGTCCGATTCGCGAAGGCCCATTCACCCCGCTGCGTTCCCCTCCTCGTGTCCGATCAGCCAGCTGCCGATCACCGGGTACATCCCGTCGAAGCTCTTGAGCGTCGCCATCTGCTGAAAGATGAACCCCTCTTCGCCATAATCTCCGCCCGTCTCGACGTCCTTCCCCGGTTGGTGGAGCAGAATATTCGCGCCCTCGCGGCCCAGAATCGGTTTCTTGGCCCACGCCATCATCAGCCCCGGACCGTCGAAGCTTGCCTCCAACAAATACGGATGCCGCGGGAACAACTGCCACAGGATCGGCAGAATGCCCTTGTTGGAGAGCAGCATCTTCCACGCCGGCTCCATCCACATCGTCTCCGCCGCCCCTATGTGTTTGCCGAACTCCTCGCGCACCATCCATTCCCATGGGTAGAGTTTGAACACCGCTCCCAGCGGCCGGTCGCCCGGCCCCAGGAACGTGTGGCCGTCCCAGCCGATCTCGTCGATCGGGAAAATCGACGCTGCCAACCCCGCCTGCTGCGCCGTGTCCTGCAAATAGGTTACGGTCATCCCGTCCTCCGCATCGTCCATCGAGCAGAAGTCGATCCGCCGCCCCGGCAGGTACTGTGCCAGTTCCTTCCATAGCGCCACCAGCCGTTCGTGCAGCGAATTGAACTGGTCGCGCTTCGGGAAGCAGTCCTGCAGCCAGTACCACTGCACCACCGCCGCCTCGAGCAGCGAAGTCGGCGTATCCGCGTTATACTCCAACAGTTTCGGTGGATTCACTCCGTCGAAAGCGAGATCGAAGCGCCCGTACAGTGACGGCGGCTCCGCCTCCCATGAGCTTTCGATCAGCGGCACCGCGACCTCCGGAATCGCCAAACGCGCGTACAGCTTGTTGTCGATCACGTGCTGCGCCGCCTGTAGCGTCATCTTCTCCAGTTCGTTGGTGGCCGCCTCCAGCACGTCCACTTCCTGGGCGGTGAATTCATAGAATGCGCTTTCGTTCCAGTACGGCTGCTCGCCGGTGTGCCACGTGAGCCCCGCCTCTTCCACCTTGCTCTGCCAGTCCGGTCTGGGTGTTGCCACAATCCTGCGCATTTATTCCCCCGCTCCCGCCGCTCCCGATGAATGTCCCGCCCCTATCGATCCGAACCCGCCGTGTTCCACGCCGGACGAAGCGCCGCCCGGCCGCGCGTAACTCCCCGCCGGCGCCCCCACCACCCGCCCGCCGTTAGAGACATACGTCCGGTAGTGATCGTAGTAGTAAGGATACGGGTTGCTGTACATCATCGGGTACCACGACCCGCCGTAGTAGTAGCCGCCGCTGCGCACCGCATCCTGGCAGGCCATATCATCGAACGACATCTGGTCGCACGGATCCCGCCGCGACCGTCCGCATGATGCCAGCCCCACCGCCGCCACCACCGTTAGGGTAACCTTGGCCGATTTCTTCATGATTACTTCACAATCAACGTAGACTCCGCCCCGAACCTCTTATAACTGCTGTACGCAATCCGCAGCCGGATTCTCTGCGGTCCGTTGCGGAACTGCAGCGTATCGTCGGCGTACGTGTACACCGCAAACCAATGTTTGCCGTCCAGCGGTTTGCGAATGGTGGTGAACCGCGGAAACAGATTCTCCGTCTTGGTAGTCCGGATCTGCGGCACCGCCTGCCCTTCCATACGCACGATATTGTATTCCTTCTTGTCCACCCAGATCATGCCGTCGAAGAAGCGCTGCCCTTGCAGAATCTGCCGCGGACGCACTTGCAGCACCCAGCAATCCACCTCGTCGAGGGTCTCATCGCCGCGGAACTTCGTCTCGTAGTTCCACAGCCGGTCTTCCGTCAGCACCAGCGGCTGGATGTTCCGGATGTCCGCGAAATCTTCCGCCGTGAGGATGAGATTCTTCAGCCCGTTGCTGGGGTTCCCCACCACCAGTTCCGTCCGGTCGTGCTGCGGCGAGAAGATCACGTCGCGGGTCTCGCGATACTGCCCGCGCGCGCCACCGTGATCGTCCAATTCGTCGAGCGTGACCCCTTGCCGGTACGTATACTCGTTGCGCTCGGCCTCGGTTTCCGTCTCGCGATGCGCCACCAGCTTCGCCAGGTTCAGCGGTGGATCCTGCGCGCGCGCCTGGGGTGCCAAAAACGCCGCCAGAAACACCGCCGGAAGCGTCGCCAAAAGCGTCGCCGGAAGCACGGATGTTATGATGAGCGCGATGGCGAAGACGTCCGGCGGCTTCCGGGCAACCCTGTTGATCGGCTGGTCGCTCCTGTGCGTGATCGCTCTCGGGTTCGCTCGCTGGAAGGGCATTCCAAACTGGGCGGCGC
>PLDO01000520.1 GCA_003136215.1 Bryobacterales bacterium | reverse complement strand
GGCGGCGGAGGGGGCGGCGGCGCATCCACCTTGAATCAGGGACGCATGTTCATCTCCCTCAAGCCGCTCGCGGAACGCGGGATCACGGTCGATTACATCATGCGGCGCCTGCGTCCGAAGCTCGCCAAGATCCCCGGCGCCACCCTCTACCTGCAGTCTTCCCAGGACCTGCGCGTCGGTGGTAGAAACAGCGCCGCGCTTTACCAATTCACCATGCGGGGCGACAACCTGCCGGACCTGATTACCTACGCACCCCGCATGTTCCAACAGCTGAAATCCATCCCCATCATCGTGGATGTGAACAGCGACCAGCAAAACCGCGGCCTGCAATCCCTGGTCACCTACGACCGCGCGACCGCCGCGCGCTTCGGCATCTCGCCCCAGTTGATGGATAACACGCTCTACGATGCCTTCGGCCAGCGCCAGGTATCGACCATGTATAAATCGCTCAACCAATATCACGTGGTGATGGAGGCGGCGCCGCAGTTCTGGCAAAACCCGGAGACGTTGCGCGATATATACGTGCGCGCCCCCAGCGGCCAGCAGGTTCCCTTGAGCGCCATCGCCCATTACGGACCGGCGGTGGCGCCGCTCTCGGTCAATCACCAGGGTCTGTTCCCATCGGTCACCATCTCGTTCAACCTGCAGCCCGGGGTAGCGTTGGGCGATGCCGTGGAAGTCATCGAGGGGGCCGCCCGGGAGATCGGACTCCCGCCCACCATCCAGACCATGTTCACGGGCACGGCGCAGGCCTATCAGGATTCGCTCGGCAGCGAGCCCTACCTGATTGCCGCGGCCCTGGCAGCGGTCTACCTCATGCTCGGCATCCTCTACGAAAGCTACATCCACCCCGTCACCATTCTTTCCACACTCCCTTCGGCGGGCGTGGGGGCGTTGCTGGCGCTCCTGCTCACTCACACCGAACTCAGCGTCATCGCCATGATCGGCATCATCCTGCTGATCGGCCTGGTGAAGAAGAACGGCATCCTGATCGTCGATTTCGCTCTGGCTGCCGAGCGCAACGAAGGCAAGAGTCCGCGCGACGCCATCTTCGAAGCCAGCCTGTTGCGTTTCCGCCCCATTCTGATGACCACATTCGCCGCCATGCTGGGCGCCTTGCCTCTGGCGCTCGGCACCGGCACCGGATCGGAGCTGCGCCGCCCGCTGGGCATCACCATCATCGGCGGGTTGCTGATGAGCCAGGTCCTGACGTTGTTCACCACCCCGGTGGTCTACCTTTACTTCGACCGCCTGCAACATTGGTGGCAGCGCGTGCGCGGCGTCAAAGAAAAGCAACTGGAGCCGGTAGGCTCCGAGGGATAGAGCCATGCGCCCACAATACAAAATTACCGCGATGGCCGCCCTGGCGATACTTACGGCGGGCTGCCTCAAAGTTCCCGACTATCAGCGCCCCGCCGCGCCAGCGCCGCTGAGCTACAAAGAAGACCCGCCCGAAGGCTGGAAGGAAGCGCAGCCCAGCGACGGGGCACTGCGCGGCAAGTGGTGGGAGATCTTTGGCGACCCGGCGCTCAATGCCCTGGAAGAGCAGGTGAGCATCTCCAACCAGAACGTGTTGCAGGCCGAGGCGCAGTTTCGCGAAGCCAAGGCCGCGGTGCGGATAGCGCGCGCCGCCCTGTTTCCGCTGGTCTCGGGCTCGCCTTCGGTCACCGGTTCACAGGCCTCCTCGCGGCTTTTGTCCCCGCCCTCCAGTCCGGTGGGGACCTACGCCATTCCGGTGAGCGCTTCGTACACCGCCGACGTATGGGGAAGCATTCACCGCGGTATCGCGGCCAGCGCGAATACGGCCCAAGCCACGGCGGCGCTTTTGGAAAACGCCCGGCTCCTCTATCAGTCCGAGCTCGCGGTGGATTATTTTCAACTGCACGGGCTGGATGGCGATGCGGCACTGCTGCAACAGACCGCGCAGTCGTACCAGGAATACCTGTCGCTCACGCGGGTCCGCTACGCCGGCGGCGTGGCATCGGATTCCGACGTGGCCCAGGCCGAAACGCAGCTCTACACCACCCAAGCCCAGTTGACCGATGTGCAAGTGCAGCGCTCACAGGCGGAACACGCCATGGCGATTTTGATCGGCAAGCCGCCGGCGGATTTATCGATCCCTCACACGCCCATTCAATCCGCGCCGCCGCCAATCCCCGTGGGGTTGCCCTCGGCCCTGTTGGAGCGCCGCCCGGATATCGCCGAAGCCGAGCGGCAGGCCGCCGCCGCCAACCAGCAGATCGGCATCGCCAAGGCCGCATTTTATCCGGCCCTGACCTTCGCCGCCGCGGCCGGACTCCAATCCACGAGCTTCATCAATTGGATCACCTGGCCCAGCCGCTTCTGGACCATCGGCCCGCAGCTGGCGCAGATCCTCTTCGACGCCGGCAAGCGCAACGCCCAGTTGGACCAGGCGCAGGCCGGCTACGATGCCACCGCGGCCGCCTACCGGCAGACCGTGCTGACCGCCTTTCAGCAGGTGGAGGACAACCTGGCGACCCTCCGCGTGCTAGCTGACGAGGCTGCCGTGCTGGCGCAGGCCGTGAAGTCCGCCCAACGTTCGGTTAAGGTTTCCACCGCGCAATACAAGGCGGGAATCGCCAGTTACCTGCAAGTCATCACGGTGCAGAGCATCGCTTTGCAGGACGAGCGTACCGCCATCGACGTCCAAACCCGCCGCATGACGGCCAGCGTGCTGTTGATCGAAGCCCTGGGCGGCGGATGGGACGTCTCGAAGCTGCCGACGCCCGAGGCGGTCGCCACAAAATAGCTGCGCCCGGCGGCCCCGGAGCCGGACCCCATCCGGACCCCATCCGGAATTGCGAAGCGCAACGTGCTAATAATGGATTTTCCGGTCTGAATTATCTGCAAGCCCAATTTCTTGTCGCCGGGACCATTCATGAGCATACGTCTATCCAACGGAACCGAAATCCCGATCGAAATGCACAAAGTGCGCATTGTGCAGAAGGTGCGGCTGGCGCCCGCGCGCGAACGTCTGAAGGCGATAGAAGAGGCGGGTTACAACACCTTCCTGCTGCGCTCGCGCGACCTCTTCCTCGACATGCTGACGGATAGCGGCACCAATGCCATGACCGACAATCAGCAGGCCGCCATGATGCAGTCCGACGACGCCTACGCCGGCTCGGAGAGCTTCTACCGGCTGCTGGACGCGGTGCGCGAGGTTTTCGGCTACGAGTACGTTCTGCCCGTGCATCAGGGCCGCGCCGCGGAGCACCTGCTGGCCAAGACCTTCGTCAAGCCCGGCGACGTCATCCCCATGAATTACCACTTCACCACCACCAAGGCGCATTTCAACCTGGCGGGCGGCAAGGTGCTGGAACTGTTCGGGCCCGAGGCGCTCAACACGCAGAGTTCGTGCCCCTTCAAGGGGAACATGGACCTGGACCGGCTGCGCGCCGCCCTTACCGAGGCGGGGCCCGGCAACGTCTCGTTCGTGCGCATGGAGGCCACCACGAATCTCATCGGCGGCCAACCGTTCTCCATGGAGAACCTGCGCCAGGTCAAGGCGCTGATCGAGCCGCTGGGACTGTTTCTGGTAGTGGACGGCAGCCTGATTTCCGAAAACGCCTACTTCATCCGGCAGCGCGAGCCCGGATACGAAAACACGTCCATCCGCGACATCATCCGCGAAATCATGAGCCTGGCGGACCTCTGCTACCTCTCCGGACGGAAGAGTTGCAGCGTGCGCGGCGGCATGATCGCCACCAATCGCAAAGATCTCTATGAGGCCATCCGGCCCTGGCTTCCGGTGTACGAGGGCTTCTTCACGTACGGCGGCATGTCGTCGAAGGAAATCGAGGCGATGGCCGTCGGCATGCGGGAAATGACCGATGTCGAGGTGGCCGGATCTTCGGCGGACGCCATCAAGTACTTCGTCGGCCTGCTCGAGGAGAAGGGTGTGCCGGTAGTCACGCCGGCGGGAGGACTGGCCTGCCACGTCGATGCCATGCGCTTCATCGATCACGTGCCGCAGTCCGAATACCCCGCCGGCGCCCTGGCCGCCGCGGTGTATATCGCCTCCGGTATCCGCGGCATGGAACGCGGCAGCGTCTCCATGGATCGCGACGAAGAAGGGCGCGACGTTCCCTCGGACCTCGAACTGGTCCGCCTCGCCGTGCCCCGGCGGGTGTATACCATGTCGCATTACCAGTACGCCGCGGACCGCTTGCAGTGGCTCTACGCCCACCGCCGCATGGTCGGCGGCCTGGAGTTCTGCGAGGAGCCGCCCGTGCTCCGCTTCTTCGCCGGCCGGATGAAACCGAAGACCGGCTGGGGCGCCGCCCTCGCCCAGGCGTTCGAGAACGACTTCGGCAAAGACTGCTGAGGGGCGCCGGTTCTGGCAACCGGGCGCTGCCTGCGGTAGGCTCAAGGTTTAAATGGAGGTTGCATGAAACGTTACAGCCGCACCTGTTTGGCAGTGGGCTCATTCTTTTTGTCGGCGGCCGCCTGCGTTCTCGCGTTCCAGCCCGCCGGCGGATACCATCTGCTGAAGAAGATTCCCTTCGGCGCGGCGGAGGGCGGCGGCGAGTATTTCGACTACCTTACGTTCGATGCCACGGCACGCCGCGTCTATCTCTCGCACGGTACCGAGATCAAAGTGCTCGATGCCGATAGCTGGGCGCCGGCGGGCAATATTACCGGCTTGAAGCGGAGCCATGGAGTGGCCCTCGTTCCAGAACTGGGCCGCGGATTCATCACCGATGGGGACCTTGCCCAGGCCGTCATTTTCGATCTGAAAACCCTCAAGACCACCGGCCAGGTAAAGGCCGAAGCCGACGCCGATTCCATCCTTTATGAACCGGTATCCAAGCGGATCTTTGTCTTCAACGGGGACCCCAACAGCTGTACCGTGATCGACCCCGCCCACGGGACGGTGCTGGCCACTCTTCCCTTGGGCGGCGCTCCCGAGCAGGCGGTGGCCGACGGTAAGGGCATGATCTACGACAATCTCGAAGACAAGAATGAAGTGATTGCGATTGACTCCCGCAGCCTGAAAATCACGGCGCGCTGGCCGGTCTCTCCCGCCGGGCAGCCCGTCTCCATCGCGATGGATCGCCAACACCGGCGGCTCTTCATCGCGGGCCGGAATCCGCAGAGTCTCGTGGTGATGAACGCCGACAATGGCAAGATCGTCGGCCAGTCTTTCCCCATCGGCGCCCGTGTGGATGCCACCGTCTACGACGCTGCCACCGGAATGGTGGCCGTTTCCACCGGCGAGGGCACGATCCACATATTCCACCAGGATTCGCCGGACCAGCTCAGTCTGGTGGAGACGGTGAAGACCGAGTTCGGGGCGAAGACCATGGCGCTCGATCCGAAGACGCACAACCTCCTGGTGGACACAGCGGATTTTGAAGCGGCTCCGGCCGCCCCCGCGAAGAAGGGTTCGCCGCAACGCAGACCAATACCGGGAACGTTCCACCTGCTGGTTTATGGACGTTAGCGGCGGCGTCCTTTCCGGACGCCCGCTATCATTGTAAATTAGCTATCGCGGCGTGAGTCGAAAACGAATAAGATTCATCCGTAACCATATGCCTTCAGACAAACCCGAGCCAACTGGCCATGCCAAAAACACTCGCATCCGTTCAGTAGCGGGGATCGGATAAGAAAGCAGGCCACGTTTGCCGTGCCGTTACGGAGCTACCCCGGACCACCGGGTTCGCGTCGAGTTGGTGGAAGCCGATATCGAAATCGGCTTCTGCCTGGTCGATCTGGTAGAGTCCTGTCCCGCCGACGCTGCCCGCCTCCTGGCCAACGCCGAAGAGGTGTACGCGGAGATGCTCGCGCGACTCAATCGCCTCCAACCGGCGGAACGCGGGAGCTTCCAGCCACTGGTTGCCGAACTCCGCCGCGCCCTCGATCTCGCCTTGCCGCCCTCCGGCATGAACCCCTGACGCGGCAGCGCGCCGTAGTTTGAGCATCGACATTTTTCCCTTGACAAACAATTACAAATTGCAATATAGTAATTGCATATTGCGATTGTTCGCCAAAGCCGCTGGAACACTTCGGCGGCCGAACGCGTAATCTAGAGGAGTACGTTTGCCCAAATCTATGACACCTACAACCAGCCCGAACCTGGGCCACATACACTCACTTCTGGCGGAGCGGGGATACGAAGTTTCCGAACCGGCTCCCGACACCATCACCATCCGGGAACTGAATAGCGGCGTCTCCCTGCAGGCCGTGTTGGAGGGCGACATCCTGTTCCTCACGCTGCCCTGCATCACGGTGCCGCGCACCGCGGTGACGCCCGAGATCATGGCGACCATGCTGGCCGCCGACAACGGCATCAACACGTCTGCCTTCCAGCTTTACGATGCGGGGAGCGGCAAGGTCAACATCTCCCTGAACAACTTCTGCAAGCTGCAGGATATGGGTCCGGAGGACGAGGACGATATCCTGTCCTGCGTGCATTTTCTGCTGG
>PLDO01000545.1 GCA_003136215.1 Bryobacterales bacterium | reverse complement strand
CGTTCCTGGAGCTTCTCGCGGTCGTAATCGCTGGTGGTCTCGTCGATCTGCGAGCGGAGCTGCTTGATACGCCCCGTGATGTTCTTGGACTCGCCGCCGCCGTCCACGATGGTGGTGTTATCTTTGTCCACCGTGACGCGCTTGGCGCGGCCGAGGTCCTCAAGACGGACGCCTTCCAGCTTCACACCGATATCTTCCATGATCGGCTTGCCGCCGGTCAGGATGCCGATGTCTTCGAGCATCGCCTTGCGGCGGTCGCCGAAGCCCGGAGCCTTCACCGCGCAAGCGTTCAGGGTGCCGCGCAGCTTGTTGACGACGAGGGTGGCGAGCGCTTCGCCTTCCACTTCCTCGGCAACAATGAGCAGCGGTTTGCCGGAGCGGGCGATCTGCTCGAGCAGGGGCAGCAGATCTTTCATGTTGGCGATTTTCTTCTCGTGGATCAGGATGTAGGGATCTTCCAGAACCACTTCCATGCGCTCGGCGTCGCTCACGAAGTACGGGGAGAGATAGCCGCGGTCGAACTGCATACCTTCGACGGTATCCAGCTCGGTCACCATGGTCTTGGACTCTTCGACGGTGATCACGCCATCCTTGCCGACCTTCTTCATGGCCTCGGCAATGATGTTGCCGATGGTGTGGTCGCTGTTGGCGGAAATCGTGCCGACCTGGGCGATCATGTCGCCGGACACGGGCTTGGAGAGCTTCTTGACTTCCTCGGTGACCAGTTCCACGGCCTTATCGATGCCGCGCTTCAGTTCCATCGGGTTGGCGCCGGCCGCGACGGCCTTCACGCCTTCGCGGTAAATGCTCTGCGCCAGAATGGTGGCGGTGGTGGTGCCGTCGCCGGCCACGTCGCTGGTCTTGGAGGCCACTTCGCGCACCATCTGGGCGCCCATGTTCTCNNCCTTGGCGACGGTGACGCCGTCCTTGGTGATGGTGGGTCCGCCGAACTTCTTCTCGAGGACCACGTTGCGGCCCTTGGGACCGAGGGTTACTTTCACAGCGTCGGCGAGTTGGTTGACACCGCGCAGAATCGCCTGACGAGAGGCATCGGCATAAATAATTTGTTTCGCCATAGTCTTTAAGCTCCTTAGCTCGCTTTCTTGGCCGCTACCGGCTGTGCATCCAGAATCCCGAGGACTTCGTCCTCACGCATAATCAGATACTCTTCCCCATCCAGCTTGATGTCGCTGCCGGAGTACTTGCCGAACAGGATGCGGTCGCCCACCTGAACATCGAGGACCACTACCTTGCCGTCTTCCAGGCGCTTGCCTTTGCCTACGGCGACTACTTCACCTTCCTGCGGTTTCTCTTTCGCGGTATCGGGGATGTACAGACCGCCCTGCATCTGTTCCTTCTCCTCGATCCGTTTGACCACGATGCGGTCGTAGAGCGGACGAATCTTCATGGATTAACAACCTCCTGCTTTCGAAAATTTGGGTATTTTGCGTTGCGACGGAACTCATGCAGAATTGCTGAGGTCCACGCAATATTATTAGCACACTTCGTGAGAGAGTGACAAGATTCTGCTGTAAATTGATAAAAACAATAAAGTTAAAATACTTGACACTATCGCACTAAGATAATCTGCCGGGCCATTTAAATGGCTTGTTTTGATTCGGGTATCGATTCGAAGATGCCTCTTTTCTTATCCTTGCGTACCGAGCGCCATGGAAAGCACCGCCCGTTCATGGCCACATACACGCCTTCGCCGAGGGTCTGCACAAATGCCAGGGCCGTGCCCAGGTTGAACAATCCATCCGAACTGCCAAAGGTGTAGGGCACCATGGCGCCGGTGAGCACGACGGTCTTACCCTTGAGTCCGGCGCCGAGAATGGCGGCAGTCTCCGCCATGGTGTCGGTGCCGTGGGTAATCACGATGCGCTTTTCGGGGACGGACGCGCACCGTTCTAAAATGTGGCGGCGGCCGGCGTCGTCCATCTGGAGGCTGTCGATCATCATGAGGGTTTCGATCTCCACCTTCAGCCGGCAGCGGCCGAGGCGCAGCATGTCGCCGGTATGGGTGCCCTGGAAAAACAGCTCGCCGGAGAGTTCGTTGTATTCCTTGTCGAAAGTGCCGCCGGTGACGAGGATGCGGATGGGTTGCATAGGTGAGTCTTCTGCCAGCATAGCGCGCTATATTGGAGTCATCCCCATGCGAGGTATGCGCTGGCTCCTGCTGGTGGCAATAGCCGCGATCCTCGGCGGCGTGGTCTACCAATATCGGGCACAAAAAAAACTGTTGGCAGGCCATACGCCGGTTGCTCCCGCGCCGCTTTCGCCTGGCCTGAGCGCCTCCTCGCAGCATTGGCAGTATCGCGACAGGGACCTGAAAACCGGCCGCATCAAATCCGACATCGACGCCGAAAGCATGCAGCAGGTGAAAGACGCTTCCCGGGTGGATCTGAAGAGCGTCACCATGAAGATCTACGGGAAGGACGGCAGCACCTACGACCTGGTGAAGAGCGCCGCCGCCACTTTCAATACCGAGGAAAAGAGCCTTTACTCGCAGGGCGACGTCGAGATCACGCTCAATCTGCCCATCGAAGGGCCGCCCCCGGGGCAGCCCACCGTGATCAAGACTTCCGGCCTCACCTGTGACAGCACGACGGGACGAGTGGATACCGAACAGCCCTCCAGCTTCGTCTTCGAAAAGGGCGACGGCAAAGCCAGCGGCGCCACCTACGACCCCACCAGCCACGAGTTGCTGATGAAGCGCGACGTCGAGGTCCACTGGCATCCGCCGGGGAACAACGCCAAGCCCATGAAGATCGAAGCCGGCACGCTGGCATATCACGAGACCACCAGCGAGATCTGGCTCAAACCGTGGGGCCGCATGACGCGCGAAAGCACCATCGTGGAAGGCAACGACGTAGTGGTCAAACTGCAGGACAAGGTGATTCGCAATATTACCGCGGTCGCCGCCCACGGCACCGAAGACTATCCCACCCGCAAACTGCGTTACGCCGCCGACGAGATCGCCATGGATTTCGACGACGACGGTCTGGCACAGAAGATCAAGGGCAACCGAAACGCCAGCCTGGTATCGACCACGGACGCCTCGGAGACCACGGTGACCGCCGATCGCGTAGACATGGAGTTCCAGCCGGATGGCCGGGAGAGCGTGCTGACGCAGGTGGCGGCCACCGGCAACGCCGTCGTGACCTCGAAGCCGCTGGCGGCTCCGGGACGCCAGTTGAGCGAAACCCACGTGATGCGCAGCCAGACGCTGGAAATGAAGATGCGGCCCGGCGGACGAGAGATGGAAAGCGTGGTGACCAAGGCGCCCGGCACGCTGGAGTTCCTCCCCAACCAACCGGCGCAACACCATCGTATGCTGGATGGCAATAATTTCGTCATCGCGTACGGCCCCGAGAACCGGGTGGACAGCTTCCGCGCCAGCAACGTCAAGACCCGGACCGACCCCACGGCGGAGGAGCGCCGGCGCGCTCGCGGGGCGAGCACGACGACCAGCCGGGATCTGGAGGCGCGTTTCGACCCCAAGACCAGCCGCCTGGGGAACATGCAGCAAACCGGCGATTTCGCCTACGAGGAAGGCGACCGCAAGGCGCGCGCGGCCAAAGCCACCATGGATGCCGACCAGAACCTGATTCTGCTGGACTCTTCCGCGCGGATGTGGGACGCCACCGGGTCGACCACGGCCGACCGTATCAGGCTGGACCAGCGCACAGGGGATTTTCTGGCCGAGGGCAATGTCACCTCCAGCCGGCTGCCTGAAAAGGACCAGAAAAAGAACTCCGAAATGCTCTCCGGCGACGACCCCCTGCAGGCCACCGCGCGCAAAATGGACTCGCGCAATCGCAACCGGCAGATTCACTACGAAGGCGCGGTCCACATGTGGCAGGGAGCCAACCGCATACAGGCTGACGTGGTGGATGTGGACCGCGACCTGGATCCGCAAAAGCGCTCCCTGGTGGCCGACGGGCACGTGGTGACTAATTTGTGGGAAGAGCCCAAAGACGACAAAAAGAAGAAGGCTGGGCCCCCCGTGCTGACCGAAGTGCACGCGGCGCACATGGTCTATACCGAAACCAACCGTCTGACGTACTACACCGGCGGCGTCCAGTTGAGTCGTCCGGGACTTCAGGTGAAGGGCCAGGAATTACGAGCGTTTCTGAGCGAAGCCGGCGCCGATTCGCGGCTCGAGAAGGCCTACGCCGATGGCGCGGTGGAAATCTTTTCCAGCGGCAAGGACCGCACCCGCACCGGCACCGGGGAGCACGCCGAGTACTACACGGCCGACCAGAAGGTCATCCTGCGCGGCCCGCGGGTAAAGATGGTGGAGAAGGTGTTCGTCAATCCGCAGCCCAGCACCACCGAGGGTAAGGAAGCCATCTACTTCGCCAACGATGATAGGCTGTTGATGACGGGCGAGCCCGAAAAGCCCGGCAACAGCCGCATCAACCGGAAGAAGGGGAAATAGGGCCTCGGGCCCGTCGGTATGAGCAAACTCGAAACCCGGCAAATCGCCAAAACCTATCGCGGCCGCCGCGTAGTGGACGACGTCACGGTTTTCGTCCAGCAGGGCGAGGTGGTGGGGCTGCTCGGCCCCAACGGCGCCGGCAAGACCACTTCCTTCTACATGATCGTCGGGCTGATCTCGCCGGATTCCGGGCGCATTCTGGTGGATGATAAGGACATCACGGACCTGCCCATGTACCAGCGGGCGCGCCGCGGGATCAGCTATCTGCCGCAGGAGGCGAGCGTTTTCCGCAAGCTGACGGTGGAAGAAAACCTGCTGGCGATTCTGGAAACGCTGCCCATGCGAGCCCGCGAGCGCCGCGAGACCATGGAGCGCCTGCTGGATCAACTGGGCCTCGAAACGGTGCGCCGCAGCCGCGGCTACATGCTCAGTGGCGGCGAACGGCGCCGCGTGGAAATCGCCCGCTCGCTGGTCATCAATCCGAGCTTTCTGCTGCTCGACGAGCCGTTCAGCGGCATCGATCCGATTCAGGTGCTGGAGTTGCAGCGCATCATCTTCGATCTGAAACGCTCCGGCATCGGCATCCTGGTGACGGACCACAACGTGAGCGAGACGCTGGCGGTGACGGATCNNGCGCCTACATCATCAACGAGGGGCGCATTTTTCGCGCCGGGAGTCCGGAAGCGTTGGCGCGCGACCCCGAAGTGCGGCGGGTGTACCTGGGGGAAAGCTTCACGCTTCGCGTGTGATACTGGAAAACAGCATGAAAGCACTGTGCCTGTTGTTTCTCGCGGCCGCCGCAGGGTTCTCCCAGCCCTTCTCCTTCGGCGTCAAGGGCGGCCTGCCCATGACGAATTTTCTAGAGGTGGTGAGCGCCCAGAACATCAATGCGAGCACAACCACCAATCGATATATCGTAGGCGTCACCGGGGAACTGCGGCTGCCCTTCGGCCTCGGCGTGGAGGCCGACATTCTCTACCGCCATTTCAGTTTCGCTTCGATTGGCGGTACCAGCGGCATCACCACCACCTCGACCACCATGGACACCACCAGCGGAGCGTGGGAGTTCCCGATTCTGGCCAAGTACCGGTTC
>PLDO01000381.1 GCA_003136215.1 Bryobacterales bacterium | reverse complement strand
TGGGCAGCAGCGCCAGCACCAGTTGCGTTTTGTTCGGCGCCTCCAGCTTCTTGTACGACGAATCGTTGAGATTGTCCGGCTCGTTCCACAAATCCCAGGCCAGCACCCGCTTGTCGTAGCGGTAAGCCCCAATCACTTCCTGCACATAGTGCCGCAGACGGTCGGTCTGCGTGGGATCGCTCAGGGCAGCCGCGCCGGGGCTTTGCACCCAACCCGAGTTGTGCACGCCGGGTCTCGCCGCCCGCGGCGCGTTAATGTCCGGATACGGATCCCAGCAGGAATCGAACAGCACCAAGACCGGCTTGATATGGTGGTGCTCGGCGATGCTGAGGAACTTATCGATGCGCCGCTGGTAGGCCGCGGAATCCTGCTTCCACGGCAGATCGTGCAGGAACACCCGCATCGTGTTCATCCCCAGGCCCTCGGCCCAGTTCAGCTCGGTATCGATCCAGATCGGGTCGAACGTATCGGCACCCCACATCTCCAACTGGTTGATGGCCGTCGCCGGCAGATAGTTGCTCCCCACCAGCCAGGGCTGCTTGGCATACCACTCGTTAGCCACTTTCTCAGTCCAGCGGGCCGGTTGCGCGAGGCTCGTGCCGGCCAGCG
Source organism: Bryobacterales bacterium (assembly GCA_003136215.1). Taxonomy (GTDB): domain Bacteria; phylum Acidobacteriota; class Terriglobia; order Bryobacterales; family Bryobacteraceae; genus Solibacter. The sequence goes on along the minus strand of PLDO01000381.1, from coordinate 4,331 downwards.
TCAGGGCAATCAGTAATAATCTCATTTCCCACGATGATAACGTGTCGCGCGGTCCCAGGACCACAAATCCGTCTCATGGACTTCGCAATGCTATCCTGGATAGAGATCCTCCCGTAAGGCCGGTACACACGCTTGAAAGTCGGTTTCATCAGTCTGGGCTGTCCCAAAAACCTCGTCGATAGTGAAGTCATGATGGGTCAACTCGTCGCCAGAGGCCACGAGCTCACCCCGCATCCCGATCAGGCCGATGTGCTCGTGGTCAACACGTGCAGCTTCATCGACCCGGCGAAAAAGGAGTCGGTCGACACTATCCTGGAGATGGCCGAGTACAAGAAAATCGGCCGCGCCAAAAAGCTCATCGTCGCCGGCTGCCTGGTGGAGCGCTATCGCGGCGATATCCGCACGGAAATCCCCGAGGTCGATGCCCTCATCGGCACCAATGAGCTGGAAAGCATCGTGGCCGTTTGCGAGGGGCTGGAGCCGGATACCAATCCGCTGGAGCCCTACCTCTATCACGACCTCACCCCGCGCGTGCTCGCCACCCCGCAACATTTCGCTTACATGAAGATCGCCGAGGGCTGCGATCACCCGTGCACCTTCTGCGTGATCCCGCAATATCGCGGCGCCTTCCGCAGCCGGCGCTTCGAATCCGTTATCTCCGAAGCCACCCGCCTCTTCCAGCAGGGCATCCGCGAGATCAACCTGATCGGCCAGGACACCACCTGCTACGGCGAGGATCTCGGACTCCCCCACGGCCTTGCCGATCTGCTGGCGCGCCTCGCGCAGATCGAGACGCCGGCCGAGAAGTGGATCCGCTTCCTCTACGCCTATCCGAACAAAGTCACGCAGCGCCTGCTCGACACCATCGCCGGACACGCCGCGCTCGCCAGGTACATCGACATGCCGCTGCAGCACTCTAGCAGCAGCGTTCTCAAGCGCATGAAGCGCGGAGGATCGGGCGAGATTTTCCTCAAGCTGATCGAGCGCATCCGCCGCACCATTCCGGGCGTCGCCATACGCACCAGCTTCATCGTGGGCTTCCCGGGTGAAACCGCCGCGGACTTCGAGGAGTTGTGCCAGTTCGTGACCGCCGCCAGATTCGACAATCTCGGCGTGTTCGCCTATTCCGATGAGGACACCAGCGCCAGCTACGCGCTCGATGGCAAAGTGGACGGCCGCACCATCCAGAATCGCCGGCGCCGCCTGATGGCCATACAGCGCAAAATCGCCCGCGCGCGCAATCGGGCTCTGGTGGGCAGCGAAGTGCCGGTGCTGGTCTCCGGCCTCTCCGGCGAGACCGATCTGTTGTGGGAATCGCGCATGGCCACACAGGCGCCGGAGATCGACGGCGTAACCCTGATCAACGATTTCGAGGGCTCCGAGCCGCGCCCCGGCGAGATCCGCCGCCTGCGCATTACCGAAGCGCACGATTACGACGTGGTGGGCACCCTGCTGGCGCCCACCGAACCGGCCCCGCCGCCGGCCGCCTCCGCATTCATCAATATTTCACCTCTGGTAGCCGTATGATGACTTGCCCGATTTGTAAGAAGCCAGTCGCCCCGGGCGACGCCGATTTCCCGTTTTGCAGCGAGCGCTGCCGCATCGCCGACCTGGCTAACTGGGCAACCGGCAAATACGTGATCCCCGGCGCCCCCGCCTCGAACCCGCAGGAAGAAGATGAGTAGGACAGGCCTCCTGGCTGCCTGGTGGGATAAGCCTCCGGCTTGTCCATCCGAGCGCAAGCTCGGACGTCCGAGCGGTGCTCGGATGCACAAGGCAGGAGCCTTGTGCCACTGAAGACCAGGCTCGCCCTGCAGCTCGCCACCTGGTTCGGCTGCGGCTATTCCCCGGTGGCGCCGGGCACCGCCGGCTCGCTGGCCGCCCTGGCCATTGGGATTCTGCTTCACGAGTACGCCGGCTTCACCGGGTGGCATTTTCTCGTCCTCGCGGCCGTGCTCTTCGTCCCCGCCACCTGGGCCGCCACGGTGACCGCCCGCGTGAAAAACCTCAAAGACCCGCAGATCGTCGTCGTGGACGAAGTCCTCGGCCAGTGGATCGCCCTGGCCGGCGCGGTCACATTGAACTGGAAGAGCTACCTGGCGGCGTTCGCCCTCTTCCGTCTCTTCGATATCTGGAAACCGCCGCCCGTGCGGCAACTGGAGGCCCTCCCCGCCGGGCTCGGCATCAACGCCGACGACGTCATGGCGGGCGCCTACGCCGCGCTTGTGTTATTCCTGGCAGGGTGTTTCAATCTTTACTGAACATGCCGCTCCGTAAACCAGCAGAACCTAAGCCGCTCATCTCCCAGGTCACTCCACCCGCGGCCATTGCCGGCGGCGAGTTGCAGATTCGGGGGAAGGGCTTTGCGCAAGAGGAACGGCCCAAGGTCACCATCGGCGAAGTTGGCGCCCCGGTCATCATCGGCTCCGATTCCTTCGTCATCGCCCGTGTTCCGGAGGGCGCCGCCGCCGGTGAGTTGGTGATCGCCAGCGGCCGGCAGGCCAGCGAGTCCTGGGCCTGCGACATCGGTATGCTGGTGGCCGACAGCATGCACCCCGTGACCAACCCGGCTATCGATTCGTTCGGCAACATCTTCACCACTTTCAGCGGTTCGCGCGGCCAGAAGGTCCCGGTGGCGATCTACAAGATCGATCTCAACTTCTCGGTGAAGCCGTTCATTAACGACCTGATGAATGCCACCGCGCTCACCTTCGATGAGCAAGGCACGCTCTACATCTCCAGCCGCTACGACGGCTTCGTCTACCAGGTCACGCCCAGCGGCAACATGACCGTCTACGTGGAGGGCATGGGCGTGGCGACCGGAATTGCCTTCGATGGCGAACATAATCTCTATGTGGGCGATCGCTCGGGCACCATCTTCAAGATCAGTCCCAATCGCCAGATCTTCGTCTTCGCCACCCTGGAACCCTCCATCTCCGCCTACCATCTGACCTTCGGCCCCGACGACTATCTGTACGTCACCGGGCCCACCACCTCCAGCTTCGACGCGGTGTACCGCATCGCGCACTCTGGCGAGGTGGAAACCTTCTACCGCGGCCTCGGCCGCCCCCAAGGCATGGCGTTCGATGAGGAGGGCCGGCTCTACGTGGCCGCCTCCATCGCCGGACGCAAGGGCGTCGTGCGCATCGATCCGGACCGGCGCGCCGACCTGTTTCTCTCCGGCCCGGGAATTGTCGGCCTCGCCTTCACCCCGTCGCGCTCCATGGTCGTGGCCACCACCAACGCCATCCATCGCGTCGATGTCGGCATCAAGGGCAGGCCGCTCTACTAATGAACGCCGAGATCATCGCCATCGGTAGCGAGATGTTGAGCGGCGACCGCGTCGATACCAACTCGCTCTATCTCACCAGTGAGCTGAACAAGCTGGGCGTCGAAGTGGTTACCAAGTGCGTCATCGGCGACAGCCGCGACCGCCTCGCCGCCCAGGTGCGCCAGTCCATCGGCCGGAGCGACATCCTGATTCTCTCCGGCGGCCTCGGGCCCACCGAGGACGATATCACCCGCGAGGCCGTCGCCCAGGCGCTCGACCGCAAACTTGTCTTCGACACCGAAATCGCCGACTGGCTGGCGCAGCGCTTCGCCGCCGCCAAACGCAAGATGGCCGAGGTCAACAAACGCCAGGCTTTCGTGATCCAGGGCGCCCAGGTTCTCTCCAACGACCGCGGCACCGCTCCCGGACAGTGGCTCGAAGAGTCGGGCGCCGTGGCCATGCTGCTGCCCGGTCCGCCGCATGAGCTCAAATCGATGTTCCAGCGGCACTGCATCCCCCGCCTCGCCCGCATCGTCCCCAAACAGGTGATCCGCACGCTGTTCCTGCGCGTCGCCGGCATGGGAGAGAGCGACCTCGATCAGTTGATCGCGCCGGTCTACAAGAAATACGAGAACCCGGTGACCACCATCCTGGCCGCCGCCGGTGATATTCAAATTCACCTGCGTGCGCGCTGCGCCACCGAAGGCGAGGCGGAGGCGCTCCTGGTGGAAGTCGGCGGGCCCATCGAATTACTGCTCGGCGACCGTATCTACTCGCGCAATGGCGATCCGCTCGAAGTCGTGGTGGGCGAACTGCTGCACACCCTGGACGCCACCGTCTCCGTGGCGGAGAGCGCCACCGGGGGCATGCTGGGCGAGCGGTTCACCAGCGCGCCGGGAAGCTCGCAGTACTTCGTGGGTGGCTTCATCACTTACAACAACGCCATGAAGATGGAGTTGCTCGGCGTCAGTCCGGAGATCCTCGCCGAACACGGCGCCGTGAGCCGGGAAACCGCCGAAGCCATGGCCCTGGGAGCGCGCCGCCGCACCAAATCCACCTA
>PLDO01000310.1 GCA_003136215.1 Bryobacterales bacterium | reverse complement strand
CCAATATCGTGCTGAGATAGGCGATGTTCAAGGTACTCCCAACCTTTACCAGGTGTCGGCCTAGCAAACAGAAGCGGTGTTATTGGCTCCATCTCCAGATCCTCTCCGAAGATTTCGGGTGACATAGGGAAGAGATCCCGTAGCCGTGTCCAGAAGATTTCCAATAAGAACAGAAGAGGGGTACCGTTCGCCGAGCCGTAGAGCGCCCACCAGTTATCTCCCCTGCCTTCGGGTGCAGATGGCAATTCGCCCACGATGTGGGCACTGTACGGTATGCCGTTCAGCTTTACGAGCACCCGGTCAGCGCAGACGATCAAATTGGGGAGCGCACTAGGCCCGAAGCCATGTACGGGCTTGTCGAGCTCCGGCGAACTCTGGGCAGTCCTCAACGGCAGTTGCCGTTCCAGATAGTCGAGAAAAGCGTTGCGCAAGCCGCTCTCAGATGCGAAGCCGTCATACCCGAAGACAACGCGAAGCGGCGCGAGCGAGTCCTGCACGAGACAATGAAACAGCATCTTGTCTCCATACGGAATGTCGGCCCATTCGTCTGATGAAACATCGCGATGGGTAATGGCACGGAATGCCCTTCTTGCTGCGCGAAACTTCTCATCGCCGATGCGGTGAAGGCGCACTACGCTCGAAAGGTTATCGTACGCCTGTTCTAGAGTCGTCGAATACAAGGTCTTCTTGACCTCGATTACGACCAGGACCTGCCCTATTGGATAAATGAAACTGTTTGTGTACGGGATGGGTGTCCCTTCACCAACGACCAACATGCAATCGATCTGATCGCTCAGGTCGCCCGAAGTGTTCGTGATTTTGCCGTCAACGACACGTAGGTCGAGGCCTTCAAAAGCAGTCCGCTCAAGTAGATGGCGCGTAAGCCCCTCATACATGTTACCTGTCATGGGTCCGTGGTTAAGATTCCATTTGGCGAGCGCTGCGGCTTCCTTTCGCCGTAGCGCATCGAGTAGATCGGCTACCGTACGGATCATCGGTGTGGCTCGGAAGGACGGCATCAGAATAGCATGAGGGTGGTACCACCGAGTGCCCTTGTCTCATGGCGACAGCACTCCCGTCGCTACACGTGGGCTAGACGTATTCGAACAGCGCCATGAAGCCGAAATCCATGTGCACCTGCTGATGGCAGTGGAACAGCGTCAGTCCTGGATTGTCCGCCACAAAATCGACCTCCATCTCCTGGTAGCCGCCCACCAGCACCACATCCTTGATGACGCCGGACGTCGCCTGCCCGGCGACTCGCGTCAGTTCGAAACTGTGGCGGTGCAGGTGGATTGGATGGATGTCGTCGCTCGCGTTGCGCATGCGCAGCCGGTACCGTTTGCCCTGCCGCACTTGAAACATCGGATGCATATGATCTTCCGCGAACGCGACGTCGTTGATCGTCCACCGGTTGAAGCCGCCGTCGGCTGCGTTCAGCTTGGCAAATGTCATGTCGATGACTTGATCCGGCGCTGCCACCGCCGCACCGGAATTGCCGAACTGAGTGTAGTCCCAGTGGAACGGTTTGGGAGCGATCCACTGTGGCTTACCCTTTTGCCCGGCATATTCCACCACCGTGCCCATGCCGTGATGCCGGTCGTCGTCCGCCATATCGCCCATGATCCAAATCCCGGGGTGATTCATCTCGACAATGGCGGAGACTCGTTCCGCCGTGCCTAGCCAAAGTCCCGGCACGGTCACCGGCTTGGGGATCGGGTTGCCATCGAGCGCCACCACGTTGAACNNACTGCGGATCTCGGTCGCGCTCCCGTTCAGGACGTGGAAAAGGATACGTTCGCCCTGCTTCACGCGTATCGGTTCGCCGCTGCCCAGCATTCGTCCGTTGATCGTGAAGGAACCATATCCCACCTCGAATCCGTGAGGCATGCCTTTGGCCAGCGAGTCCTTCATGGCGTTCTCGCCGGGCTCTTTCAGTTCCTTTACCGTCGCCGCCGGCAGCAGAAAGTCCATGGCCATGTCACCGCCGCGGCTGAGCGTCGGTTCGAATTCCTTCAGCGTAAGAAAAACTTCGCGGTCGTAGTTTCCGGGGTTGTTCTTCGGTTCGATATACACCGGCCCGACCATTCCCGTGTACTGTCCCGCGCTCAGATTGGCTCCCGCGCGCACGTGGGTGTGATAGAAGCGATACCCGGAAGGTTTCGGAACGAGCGTGATGCGGCGGCTTCCGTGAGCCGGAATGGATGGCGTGCCTTCTTCCGCGGCGCCATCGACGTCGGTTGGCAGAAACTGCCCATGCCAGTGCAGTTGCTCGGGTGTGTCCGTCTGGTTGTGAATGTCGACGGTGACTGGTTGGCCCTCTTTGAAGCGCAGCAGGGGCCCGGGGAATTGGCCGTTGTAGGTAGTCGTGGAAACGATGCGGTTCGGCGCCAGTTCCACCGGCTTGACGGCGATCGTCAGTGTGTAATCCGCGGCGCCGCCGGCGGCCTGCCCGGCGGTCTCTTTTGACTGCGTCATGGCGGGCGGCTTGCAGCCCACGGTTTGGCTGAGTAAGGAACCTCCGGCAAGCGCGCCCATGGCTTGCACGAGGTTTCGGCGCGAGAAACGAGAACTTGGCATGTGTATTTTCCGAGGCCAGTATATCGCAGCCCGTGCTATTCAGCGGGCGTGAGCGGCTTGGAAATCTTGTTGTAATCCGGCATGTAGACCCGCAGTCCCCCGGAAGCGGTCGTCTTGGAGTAGCCCGCTACCAGTTGTTCATTGTAATGATCGGGGAAAAAGTCGAACGGATCCGTCGGGTCGGCATCGATTAACTGCATATCGACGTTGTTCATCGTCAACCTGCCGAACCGCAGGACGCCACCGCGATACGCCATGTAATTGGAATGCGGATGTCCGGGCGCCGCGTCCGGTCTCTCTTTTCCGAAGACCTGAACGATCTCGTCGCCCTCGACGCGCACGGCGGTGATGCGCCCGCGCATCTGGGGAGGCGGCAGCATCTGCGCGGGGTCGAGAATGATGTCGTTATCGTCCACGCTGACGCCCTTGGTTTTCCTGGTGTTGATCAGCTTGGCCATATCGAGCCCGAACAGCTTCATTAATCCCTTTACGGGCACATGCTCCACTTTCATTTGCGTGGGGTGGATTCGGATCTTGCCATCCGGCGTCGCACTGATTTCCCCCACCATGTCAAAAGGAATTCCGGGGCCCTTCTGCAAAATGCCTTTTTGCCTGATCTGGCTGCCTTCCGCGCTGAGTTGCAGGTTCTTGAGAGGCGCGTCCGGTTCGCCGAAGACGTAAGTGTTCATGGCATGGGTCATGCTTGCCATGCTTACGCCGACTATGCCTGAATCCACCGCGACAATATAAGACCGTTTGTCGTCGAAAATGGGCGGTTGGCCCTTTTTGGTGGAAAGAAACCGGCCTGTCAGATGCCGCACGTGCAGGATCAACTCGGCGTCGAGGTGGATGTCCACATTCACCATTTCGACTTGAGTTTCAGCCGCCGCGCTCTCGTGGGACCCGGCAGGCGCGGCAGGCTGGACCGCGACCGGTTCCGGTTCCGGTAATGGTGCGGCGGCGTGCGTCACTTTACTGCTGTTGGATCCACAGGAAGCAAGCAGAATCGCGGCGGCAGCCAACAGTATGTGACGCATAACACCTCGCAGCCCGGCTTTGTTACTTTTCCAACACCTTCTCGATTTGCCCGACTTTCTTTTGGACTTTGCCGGCGAGGTTTTCGCCTTGGCCTTCGGACGTCAGGTCCGGGTTGCCGACTGCCTTTCCCGCCTTCTCTTTAACCTTACCCTTGACTTCATGAAATGCGCCCTGCACCTGATCGGTCGTGCTCGTTTTCATCTGGTTTCTCCTTAGTCTCGGGGTGGGTAGATCTTACGCCACCTCTACCGGACGCACTACAAGGTGCATGTGGAGGTCCAGTCTGCATGGGCAGTCAAATGTTATAGAATTGACGCCGGTTGCGCTTCAATCGATCACGCGGTTGACGATTTGTGAATAGGCGTCGATGCGGCGGTCGCGCAGAAACGGCCAGTTGCGGCGTACGCTTTCCATCACCCGCGGGTCGCATTCCACGATCAACGTTTCTTCCGCCTCGCCGGCCTTGGCAAGCACGCGCCCTTGCGGGTCGCTCACGAAAGAACCTCCCCAAAACTCCAACCCGTCGCCGGCGGGACCTTCGTGTCCCACGCGGTTCACGGCGGCCACGTAGACTCCGTTGGCGATGGCGTGCGACCGCTGGATGGTCTCCCAGGCATTGTGCTGCGTGGCGGCCTCGGCTGCGTCGGAATGGTGGAATCCGATCGCTGTAGGATAGAGCAGAATCTGTGCGCCGCCAAGCGCCGCCAGGCGGGCCGCTTCGGGAAACCACTGGTCCCAGCATATTAGGGGAGCGATGCGCGCATAGCGCGTGTCGAAGCAGCGGAAGCCCAGATCGCCCGGTGTGAAATAGTACTTCTCGTAGAACCGCGGATCGTCGGGAATGTGCATCTTCCGGTAGAGCCCCAGCAGGGCGCCGCCGGCATCGATGACCACCACTGTATTGTGAAACACGCCCGCCATGCGCCGCTCGAACACCGAACCGACAATCGCCACGTTCAGTTCGGCGGCCAGTCTGGTGAGGCTCTCCGTGGTAGGGCCCGGAATGGGCTCGGCCAGATCGAAGGTGGCGGGCTGTTCGGCCTGGCAGAAATACTGCGACCGGAAGAGTTCCTGGAGGCAGACGATCTGAGCGCCTTTGGCGGCGGCCTCGCGGATTCGCCATTCGGTTTTAGCGAGGTTTTCGTTTGGGTCCACCGAGCAGGCCATCTGGATGAGGCCGACCCGGAACTTGGCTTGCTTCACAAAACCATTGTAACGGCGCTTGCTATCATTGGGACCAAGGTGCATCGGGCGCTGGTCTTATTCGATATCGACGGCACCNNACCACCACCGAGGGCATCCCGGTACAAGGCATGCTGGACCCCGACATCCTCAGAGTGATGATGCGTACCGCCGGCCTCCCGCGTGCGGCCATCCGGGAAGCCATGCCGGAGATCCTGATCGCAGCGGAGCGTTATTACCAGCGGGTATGTCCGGAACTGAGCGACAAACACTGCCCGGGCGTGGTGCCGGTGCTGGAGCGCCTGACGCGGCGGGGCATGCTGTTGGGGCTGGTGACCGGGAATCTGACGCGCATCGGATGGCGCAAACTGGAGCGCGCCGGGCTGCGCGGATTCTTCCGCTTCGGCGCTTTCGGAGAGATGGCGAAGAACCGCTCGGGGCTGGCGAGGCTGGCGATCCGCGAGGCTCGTGGGCGCGGATGGATCGGGCGCGAGGCGGCGGTGTCGCTGATCGGCGATGCCCCGCAGGATATTCAGGCGGCGCGGGCGAACCGCATTCGAGCGATTTCCGTAACAACGGGGATTACTCCCGTCGAGGAACTTGTGACTTTACATCCGGATCTGCTTTTGCGCGACTTGCGCGAGCTCCGGTTGCGTATGGTGGAATAAGTAGATATTCAATGCGGCCTCATCGCGTACTCGGTTGTCTGCTGTTCGGTGGTTGCGTTTGGGCGCAGCAGTACGTGATATCGACCATCGCGGGCGGTGCGCCTCCGCCGACGCCCGCTGTCGCGAGATCCGCTTCTATCGGAGACCCCACGCGGCTGGCCACGGATGCGGCGGGGAACGTCTACTTCGGCAGCCTGCACTCGGTGTTCAAGGTGGATGCCGGCGGCACGCTGACCCGGGTGGCGGGCAACGGGCGGCCCGGGAATTCCGGCGACGGCGGACCGGCGGCCGCGGCGCAGTTGAGCTTTCCCATGGGCCTTGCGGCGGATACCGCGGGCAACTTATTCGTGGCGGACCGGGATGCGTCGGTGGTACGCAAGATCGCGGCTAACGGGATCATTACCACCGTGGCGGGCAGCGGGGTGCCGGGGTTCGCGGGCGACGGCGGCGCGGCCACCAGCGCTCAGATCAACGGCCCGTATGGCGTGGCGGTGGGCGCCGGCGGCAGCCTGTACATCGCCGACACAGGGAACAATGTGGTGCGCAAGGTGTCGCCCGATGGCGCCATCCGGACCGTGGCGGGGACCGGCACGCCCGGCTATCTGGGCGACGGCGGAGCGGCCCTCAGCGCGTGGCTGAACGCTCCCGAGGCAGTGGCGGTGGACGCCGAGGGGGACCTGTACATCGCCGACACCTTCAACGGGCGTATCAGACGGGTGGGCACGGACGGCGTCATCGCCACCGTGGCCGGCGTGGGCTCCACCGGCATCTACTCCGGCGACGGCGGCCCGGCCCGCAGCGCCGCCATCTCGCTGCCCACGGATGTAGCGTTGGACGGCGCGGGAACCTTGTACCTTGCGGACTTCGGCAACACCAGGGTCCGCATGGTGAGCGGCGGTATCATCACGACCGTGGCGGGCCAGACCAACGGGGCTCCCTTGACGGAAGGCCAAGCCGCGGTCAACGCGCGGCTGGAGGGTCCCACCGGCGTCTCCGTGGATAGCGGCGGGAACATTTACTTCGTGGAGGCCGGCATCGGGTCGGGTACCGGCCTGGCGGTAGGCGATTACAGAGTCTGGAAGGTCTCCACGGCGGGCATCATCGGCACGCTGGCGGGGAACGGCATCCCGAACTACTCGGGCGAGGGAGTGGCTCCGACGGCGGCCCAGCTCAACGGGCCGGCCGGAGTGGCGGTCTCTAGGTTCGGCGTCATTTACATTGCGGATACGCAGAATCAGCGGGTGCGCGCCACATCGACGGCGGGCGGCTACGCGCTGGTCACGCTGGCGGGCAACGGTACGCCGGGCTTCAACGGCGAGATCATCCTGCCGCGAGACGCGCAGCTCAACCGTCCGCTCGGGGTGGCGGCGGATGACGCCGGCAACTGGTATGTGGCCGACACGGCGAACAACCGGGTGCGGAAAGTGCAGCCGGGCGGCAACCTGTTCACCATCGCGGGCAACGGAAATGCCAGCTACTACGGCGACGGCGGGCAGGGCACCAAGGCCAGCGTGAACCAGCCGGAAGGCGTGGCGGCGGACGCGCTGGGCAACGTGTACATCGCCGACACCTTGGATAACGCCATACGCAAGGTAACACCGGATGGCGTGATCACGACGCTGGCCGGGACCGGCACTCCGGGATACAGCGGCGATGGCGGGCCCGCCAATGTGGCGCGCCTGACCCTGCCGCGTGGGGTGGCCGTGGACTCCGCTGGGAACGTCTACGTGGCTGATTCGGGGAACAATCAGGTGCGCCGGATCGACGCGCGGGGGACCATCACGACGGTGGATACGGGAGGCTCGCTGAGCGATCCGCGGGGAGTGGCGGTGGATCGCGCGGGGAGCATCTACATCGCCGACACAGGCAACCGAGTGGTACGCCGCGTGTCGCCGGGCGCACTGGTGACGACCATTGCGGGCAACGGGACGTGCTGTTACTCGGGCGATGGCGGGCTGGCGCTGGATGCCCAATTGAACCAGCCTTGGGGCGTTGCCGCGGATGCCAGCGGCAACGTCTACGTGGCGGACCCGGCAAACAATGCGGTGCGAATGCTGGCGCCGGTGTCGGCCGGCATCGCGGTCACAGCGGTGACCAATGCGGCGAGCAATCTGGCGTCGGCGGTAGCGCCCGGGGAAATGGTGGTGCTGTACGGGGCCGGGCTCGGCGGAGTGCAGACGGTGCTCTTCAATGGGGTGGCGGGGCCGCTACTGTACGCGACGCCGGGGCAGGTGGGAGCGGTAGCGCCCTATTCGGTGGGCGGCGGCGCGGTGCGGGTGTTCGTGGAGAGCGCGGCGGCAGCGTCGGCGCCGGTGGCGGTAGCGGCGGCGGCGACCGCGCCCGGGGTATTCACGGCGGACGGGAGCGGCCGCGGCCAGGCCTCGGCGGTCAATCAGGATGGTACGTTGAATGGGCCGGCGGCTCCGGCGGCAGCGGGTTCCGTCCTGTCGCTCTACGCGACGGGTGAAGGGCAGACATTGCCGGCAGGGGTTGACGGGAAACTGGCGGCGGCGCCGCTGCCGCAGCCGGTGGCCCCGGTTACGGTGACCATCGGCGGAGTCAGCGCGGAGGTGCGCTACGCGGGCGGGTCCCCGGGCCAGATCGCCGGCCTGATGCAGGTGAACGTGGTGGTGCCCGGCGCGCTGAGCGGTGCGGTCTCCGTGGTGTTGACGGTGGGCGGCGTGGCAAGCCAGGGCGGTGTCACGGTAGCGGTGCGGTAGGGGGCAAACCGTAAGGGTTGAACGGTTTGCTTTTTCAATTCATTGAAAACACAAGGAGTGAAAGACAAAACCGTAAGGGTTGAACGGTTTTGGGTTTACCGAGTCCGAGCTGCGCTCGGATGCACAAG
>PLDO01000726.1 GCA_003136215.1 Bryobacterales bacterium | reverse complement strand
CCAGATCGTGGCGGAAGGCGTTCAACTCATCCTTCGGTTCGTAGCGGACTTCGATGGTGATTGGGCCCACGAAGCGCGCGCGCGCCAGAGCGGTGAAAAACGGGCGCCAGTCCACGATGCCTTCGCCCAGCGGACACGGGGTCGCCTTCCTGGCGTCCGGCTTCGCCTTATTCCAGGTGAAATCGCGCACCGTTACGGCCTTCAGTTTGGGCATCGCCAGCTCCATCAATCCGCCGAGAGCTTCCACACCGGCGGTCTCTGTCGCGAAGCCGGGGTCGAAATTGTAGCCCACCCACCGGGGATCGACGTTGCGCAGTATTCCGTTGAGGTCCGTGAGCCCCGCGCCCACGCAATCTCCGGATGAGTTGTGTAAAGCCGTGGCGATGTTGTAAGCGCGGGCGACTGAGGCCAGGCCAAGAATCTCGTGCTGCACCGCGGCCAGACGGACCTCCCTGTTGGGTGCGTTGCCGTACCTCCAGTAGCCCGGCCGGAACAGCGGGACTCCCATAAAGCCGGCGATGCCCAGGATCTGCTGGCCGTTGGGATCGCTGCCCGAATTCACCGAGGTGGAAATGAGGGGCACTTCCAGCCCCACGCCGCTGACGGCCTCGATGCCGCGCATCAGGTCCGAACCGGCCTGCTGGGGAGAAATGTGGCTGCCCGGCACTACCGCCATGTCGCAGCCGTCGAAACCCAGATCGCGCAGCACCATGCCGACGGCTTCGTACTCCACCTTGATGAGATGTTGCGAGTAGAGACACACGACGGGCGTGGTACGCGGTTTGGGGGGAGTGCGCGGACGCGGCACGCGCGGCCCGTCGGGCGGTTGCTGCGCCGAGGCCGCGCCGAGAGCGGCCATGCCTGCCAGAATTTGCCGTCGAGTGATTGCCATTCGCCGATATGNNGCCGCGCGCGTAAGCAAGCGGTTTCCCGCTACGCCAGGGAACTTCTGAAACAGCGCACTCTGCTATTGTAGGCTACTTCCCGCGACGCGCTTTCGGCGCCAGTGCCGTGGCCTTTCCGATGGCGGTTTCGCGGTCGCCCTTTTGCCATTGATCAAGCAATTCCTGTTCCGGCACACCCGCGACGCGGCCCACCAGCAGAAATGCGGGCAACGCGTAGCGCAGTGTCTTCCAGCGCGCCATGTCGACCAGCGAAGGCAGGGCGCGGGCGGAGATCAGATCCAGGGTGGCGGCGTCGCGCTGCTCGGTCAGAGTGACCAGCGCCAGGGCCGCCTGCTGCCGGTCGCCCAGCACGATCGAATTCAGCATCTCCACCATCCAGGTAGGCTCGATGCGCAGTCCCAGTTCCGGGCGCTTCTGCGCCAGCACGGCGATCGCCATCATGGCGCGCACTGCGTTGGCGCGCACCGCCGGTTCGGCATCCTGCATGGCGAATTGCAGGTCCTTGATTACCTCATCCTTTTTCGGCGCATAGCCGAGTACGGCCGCGGCCACCGCCCGTTCGTCAGGTTCGGCACCGTTGCGCAGCACGTCGCGCAGCACCTCGATGCGGCCCGCGGCGAGCCCGGCAAGCTGGTCCTCGAAGAGGCGCGCCCGGAGGTCGGCAACGTGGGATTCACCTGCCGTGAGATCTTCCGCGGCGTTGCCGAGCTGCGCTGCCCGCTCCACCGCGCCCATGTACTCGCGATAGGCCGCCATGATGTCCTCGGGCAGGGTCGCGGTGCCCGCCGGGGGCGGCCGGGTACCGAAATGCGGCGAGCCCCGCTCCTCGATACCGATGAACAGGATGGCGTTGGGACCCTCGCAACAGACCGCCTCCACCCGCGCCGCGGCCACTCCGGGAAGCAGTTCCAGACGGTCTTCCACGTCGCCCTTGGAAGGCGGCAGCGGGTCGCCTGTCTTAAGTTCCAGGGCGCTCAGGACCTTCTCCGGCGTCAGCTTGCGGAGTCCGTAAAAGTTGATGTCGCCGGTTTTCGGCGCCTGCGCGGCGGCCAGACCTGCGGCCGCCGTCAGGGTGATGAGCCATCGGATCACACTACACAGACGCGCGCGACGTCCAATCGCGTTTCAGTTGCCTGCCTGTTGCTTCGCGATGGGTCCGATCAGCGGCAGCACGATCGTCTTCCCCTGGTAAGTCTGTATCAGCATGACGATCCAGAGCACGAAGAAGGCCAACCCCACGAAGCTACTGAGGAAGAACAAGCTCCAGAGATGCAATATACCCAGAACGATATTGAGTCCGAAGGCGATCACGATCCAGGCCACATTCATGAAAATCGATTGGAACGCGTGGAATCGGATGACACGATTCTGGTTGTACGGGGCCAGCACCAGGAAAATAATGCCGGTGATGAGGCCGACCAGGTAGCACAATGCCCCAGCCACATTGTCGGCCATCGCCCCGGATGCCTGCATGGCGGGACCGGACGCGGCGGACGGCGCCGCCCCTACCTGACTTCCGCACTTGGCACAAAACTGTCCTTCAACCGCGGAACCGCATGTCGCGCAAAACGCCATATGGGTGTTCCTCCTACTAAACTCTAATGGGTGCGGCGCTCAACGGCAAGTGGAAATCGCGGTTGAGGCTCAATGCCCCGGAGGGCCGAGCACGAATTGGGGGATGAGCGCGCCGGCGGCGGCGCCTGCCCAAAGCGCCGGTGTGCCCGCTCCCAGGTAGTCGATCAACAAGCCGGCGAGCACGCCAATCCCGGCGCCGACGACGGCGATCATGAGCCTCTTGGCCATTGTTTCCATTGTAGTGCGCTCGGGCGGTGGAGGACGTAGCCCAAGCCGGAGATCGCCAGCCAGGAAACTCTTCGAACCCGGGAAGCGCCCGATGCGTACTCCTATCGAGGGGACTTGAGTATGAACCTGTGGCAGGACATCCGTTACGGCGAGCGCATGCTGCGCAAATCGCCGGGCTTCGCTATCACCGCGGTGCTCACGCTGGCGCTCGGCATCGGCGCCACCACCGCCGTGTTCAGCGTGTGCGACGCGCTGCTGTGGAAGCCCATCGCGCTGCCGCACCTGGAGAGCCTGGTGATGGTGCTGCAACGGGACCCGGGCGACGCTAACGACTGGAACAGCGGCTCCGCGGCCGATCTGGAGGATATCCGGCGCGAGGGCACGGCGCTGGAGAACCTGGCCACCTGGCAGGGCGGCATGGCCAACATCGCCGGCTCCGGCGGCGAGCCGGAACGCGCCATGCAGACGCTGGTGAGCGCCAACTTCTTCAACGTGTTCGGCGTCCAACCGGTGCTGGGGCGCGGCTTTCAGGAGGGCGAGGACCAACCGGGCCGGGAGCGCGAAGTGGTGCTGAGCGACCGGCTGTGGCGCCGCCGCTTCGCCGCCGACCCTGCCATCGTGGGCAAGAACATCCGCCTGGACGACCAGAACTTCCTGGTGACCGGCGTGATGCCGGCGAGCTTCGATTTCCCCATGGCCACCGAACTCTGGACGCCGCATGCCTTCACCCCGGCGGAGCGCGCCAATCGCCGCAACAACCAGTTGGAAGCGGCCGCCCGGTTGCGGCCGGGGCGCACCGCCGAGCAGGCCGGCGCCGAACTGGATCGGGTGAGTATGCGCCTGGAAAAGTCCTATCCGGACACCAACAAGGGGCGCCGCTACATGGTCTGGCCGGCCCGGCGTTTCCTGGTGGACGCCTATACCCAGCAATACGTCATCATGCTGCTGTGCTCAGTAATCTTCGTGCTGCTGATCGCCTGCGCGAACGTGGCGAACCTGCAGTTCGCGCGCGCCACCGGACGCTTGCGCGAAGTGGCGGTGCGCACGGCGCTGGGCGCATCGCGCGGGCGCGTGGTGGCCCAACTGGTCACGGAGAGCGTACTGTTATCGATGGCCGGCGCTGTCCTGGGCCTGGTGATTGGGTGGTGGGGAATGGACATCATCCGCGGCGGTATGCCGCCGGAGATCGAACGCTACATTCTCGGCTGGAAGGACATCCAGTTGGATACGCGCACCCTGCTCTTCACGCTGGCGGCCGCGGTCTTGAGCGGCATCCTGGCAGGCCTGGCGCCGGCGTGGCAATGCTCCCGCCCCAACCTGACCGATGCGCTGAAGGAAGGCGGCCGCGGAGGCTCCACCGGCGGGGCGCGACACCGCCTGCGCAATATCCTGGTGGCGGGCGAGGTGGCGCTGGCCGTAGTCCTGCTGGTGGGCGCGGGCCTGATGGTTCGCGGATTTCGCAAGCTGGTGGAGAACGGCGAACGGCTGGAGCCAGCAACTCTGTTGACCATGCGCCTGGTGATCACGGATAGCAAGTACCACGAACCGCACCAGCGCATTGCCTTCTACAGCGCCGTGCTGGACCGCATCCGCGCGCTGCCCGGCGTGCGCGGCGCGGTGGCCGTTTCGGCGCTGCCGTACAGCGACCATTCCAACGGCCGCTTCTTCACCATCGAAGGCCGTCCGGCGGAGCCGGGCCAACTTCCCAGCGGCATGTACCAGGTGACCACCCCGGCATATTTCGATATGACGCACATCCCGCTGGTGGCCGGCCGTTTGTTGAGCGACTCCGACGGGGCGGACGCGCCCAAGGTGGCGCTCGTCAGCCAGCGCATGGCGGAACGCTGGTGGAAGAATGAATCGCCCGTCGGCAAGCACATCCGGATGGGCGACCTGGATTCCAAGAACCCGTGGCTGACCGTGGTGGGCGTGGTGGGCGACATCATGCACAACCCCTACGACCGCGAACCGCGCCGCGTCATCTATGTGCCCATCCCGCAGGCGCCCCAGTTATCCATGGACATCGGCGTGCGGACGGCGGGCGACCCGCTGGCGCTCGGTCCCGCTGTTCGCGCGGCCATCCGCGCAGTGGACCAGGAGCAGCCCATCACGGACCTGCAAACCATGGCGCGGGCGATTCACAATCGCGCCATCGGACTGAACTATATGGCGGTCCTGATGGGCGTTTTCGGACTGCTCGCGCTGGGCCTCTCCGCCATCGGCGTCTACGGGGTGATGGCCTACATGGTTGCCGAGCAGACTCACGAAATCGGCATCCGCA